>NZ_JBSFNO010000008.1:0-235779 GCF_053981095.1 Nocardia sp. NPDC003693 | reverse complement strand
AGATCCTCGATCTTGTTCTTCACCTCCTGCTTCCTGTCTCCGATCGTCCAGGCGTACAGCGGCCCGTACCAGCCCGAGATCAGCCAGGGCAGGCTCGAGGCGCTGCTCAACTTCCAGACCATGGTCTCGGACCTGACCGGTATGGACGTGGCCAACGCGTCGATGCTGGACGAGGCCACCGCCGCCGCCGAGGCCATGACGCTGCTGCAGCGGGCCAACCGCGCGAGCAAGTCCCAGCGCCTGCTCATCGACTCCGATCTGTTCCCGCAGACCCGCACGGTGCTGTTCACCCGCGCCGAGCCCCTCGGCATCGAGATCGTCGAAGCCGATCTGGCCGACGGCGACCTGCCCGAGGGCGACTTCTTCGGCGTGCTGCTGCAGCAGCCGGGCGCTTCGGGCCGCATCGTGGACTGGACCCCGGTCATCGAGGCCGCGCACGCGCGCGGTGCCCTCGTCGCGGTCGGCGCGGACCTGCTGGCGATGACGCTCATCACCCCGCCCGGCGAACAGGGCGCGGACTGCTGCTTCGGCACCACCCAGCGCTTCGGCGTCCCGCTCGGCTTCGGCGGGCCGCACGCGGGCTACCTGGCCGTGCGCACCCCGCACGCGCGCCAGCTGCCCGGCCGCCTGGTCGGCGTCTCGGTCGACGCCGACGACAACGTCGCCTACCGCCTCGCGCTGCAGACCCGCGAGCAGCACATCCGCCGCGAGAAGGCGACCTCGAACATCTGCACCGCCCAGGTGCTGCTGGCCATCGTGGCCGCCATGTACGCCTCGTACCATGGCGCGGACGGGCTGCGCTCGATCGCGCGCCGCGTGCACGGGCACGCCCAGTGGCTGGCCGCCGGGCTCGGCGACGCCGTCGTGCACCAGAACTACTTCGACACCGTGCTGGTGCGGGTGCCCGGCGGTGCGGAGTCCATCGTCGCCAAGGCCAAGGGCGCCGGCATCAACCTGCGCCTGGTCGACGGCGATCACGTCGGCATCGCCTGCGACGAGGCGACCACCGACGCGCACGTGGTCGCGGTGCTGGACTGCTTCGGCGCGGAGATCCCCGTCGGCCCGGAAGGCGCACTGCTGCACGGCAAGCAGCGCCCGCACATCGAGAACCGCACCTCGGAGTACCTGACCCACCCGGCCTTCACCCGCTACCGCACCGAGACCGCCATGCTGCGCTACCTGCGCGGGCTCTCGGACAAGGACATCGCGCTGGACCGCAGCATGATCCCGCTCGGGTCCTGCACCATGAAGCTCAACGCCGCCGCGGAGATGGAATCGATCACCTGGCCGGGCTTCAACCGGGTGCACCCGTACGCGCCCGTCGAGGACGCCCCCGGCCTCATCCGCCTGGTCGAGGATCTCGAAGGCTGGCTGTCCGCGGTGACCGGCTACGACCGAGTCTCCTTGCAGCCCAACGCCGGTAGCCAGGGCGAGTACGCGGGGCTGCTGGCGATTCGCCGGTACCACCTCGATCGCGGCGACACCCACCGCGACACCTGCCTCATCCCGTCGAGCGCGCACGGCACCAACGCCGCCTCGGCCGCGATGGTCGGCATGCGGGTGGAGGTCGTCAAGACCAAGGCCAACGGTGACGTGGACCTGGACGATCTGCGCGCCAAGATCGCCGACCACGCCGAGCGGCTGGCCTGCATCATGATCACCTACCCGTCCACGCACGGCGTGTACGAGCACGAGGTCGCCGAACTCTGCGCGATGGTGCACGAGGCCGGCGGTCAGGTGTACGTGGACGGCGCGAACCTCAACGCGCTGGTCGGACTGGCCCGCCCGGGCAAGTTCGGCGGCGACGTCAGCCACCTGAACCTGCACAAGACCTTCTGCATCCCGCACGGCGGCGGCGGTCCGGGCGTCGGCCCGGTGGCGGTGCGCGAGCACCTGGCCAAGTACCTGCCCGGGGATCCGCTGGAGACGGGTTCGCACGCGGTGTCCGCGGCCAAGTACGGCTCGGCCTCGATCCTGCCGATCACCTGGTCCTACATCCGCATGATGGGCGCGGACGGGCTGCGCGCGGCGACCCTGACCGCCATCGCCTCGGCCAATTACATTGCGCGGCGGCTGGATCCGCACTTCCCGGTGCTGTTCACCGGCGACAACGGCATGGTCGCGCACGAATGCATCCTGGATCTGCGCGAGATCACCAAGCGCACCGGCGTGACCGTCGACGACGTGGCCAAGCGCCTGGCGGACTACGGTTTCCACGCCCCGACCATGAGCTTCCCGGTCGCGGGCACCCTCATGGTGGAGCCGACCGAGAGCGAGAACCTGGAGGAGATCGACGCGTTCATCGACGCCATGATCGCCATCAAGGGTGAGATCGATCAGGTCGAGGCGGGCGTGTGGCCGGTCGAGGACAACCCGCTGCGCGGCGCCCCGCACACCGCCCAGTGCCTGGTCGGGGAGTGGGACCACCCGTACAGCCGTGAGACCGCGGTCTACCCGCGGGGGCTGCACAGCGCACGGGCCAAGGTGTGGCCCTCGGTGCGGCGCATCGACGGCGCGTACGGCGACCGCAACCTGGTCTGCTCCTGCCCGCCGCTGGATTCCTACGCGGAGTAGGTCTTTCGGGCCCGCGGCCCGGGTGAATCGCGGAAAATTCGGCGCCCCACCGGTTCTCGGAACCGGTGGGGCGCTCGTGTCGTGGCCGCGGTCCTAGCTGTCAGGCGTGGGACGGCTTCCAGGTCGCGATGGCCCAGATGACCACGACATTGAGGGCGATGATCAGCAGCGACCACGCCGGGTAGTAGGGCATGGACAGGAAGTTCTCGATGATCGAGAACGCCGCCAGGATGATGGCGATCACGCGGGCCCAGTCTCTGCCCGCGATCAGGCCGATCGCCACGATGACCTCGAGGGCGCCCATGATGATGTGAATCCAGCCCCACGCGGTGGTGTTGAATTCGTAGACGTAGCCCGAGTTGATGACCAGCAGGTCGTCCGCCGCGACCGCGGAGATGCCCTGCAGGATCGACAAAACACCGATGACCATGAGCAGAATGCCGGCCGCGATGGAGGTGCCCGCGGCGAAGCCCTGCTTGACCGAAACCCCGGTTTCCGCATTGTGTGCCATGTGCCGAATATGCCACTTGTTTGCTAGCACATGTTGCAGTGCGGAGATCGTGTCGTGAGCGGTATCGGTCCGAAACCTGTCCGCGACCCGTTCTTTGTGAATCAGGGAGTGGTCAGCGCCTTGGACATCGCGGTTCCGAAGGCGAGATCGTTGGTGGTCGGCACCTTGGAGTAGGTGCCGACCGTTCGTTCGCTGAGTGTTTGCAATGTTTGGGTTCCGGCGCCACCGATGACGATCACATCCACCCGGACGGGCTTGGCGGGGTCGGTCGCGGCCGCGATATCGGCCAGCAACTTCTCCCCGGTGACGGGCGAGTCGTCATCGGGCCCGTCGGTGATCAGCAGGATCGAATTGGTGCGCGCCTTCGCGTAATCGGCGACGGCGGCGCGGTAGGCGGCCAGCAGGGTGGGGTAGGTGCGATCGGTCTTCGAGGTGCCCGCGGTGACGCCGCCCAGCCCCCGGGTCAGGGCCGCGCGCTGGTCGGCGGTCAGCGGCCCGACCGGGGTGACCACGCGGTACGGGGTCTCGCCGTCCACGTTCTTGGCGTACTCCCACACGCCGAGTCCGAACTCGGGCGGCATGACCTGGGTGGTGGATTGCAGCGCGGCGATGGCGGTGGCCAGGCGGGTGGCCCCGCCCTCCTGGGTCGACATCGATGCCGAGATGTCCAGCAGCACCGTGGCGCTCACCCCGAGCACCGGATGGGTCAGCGTCTTGTTCACCTTTTCCAGCGCGGCCTTGGCGGGCGCGGCCGCGGTGGCCGGGGGAGCGGCCCCGAAACCGTTGTCGGTGAACAGCTTCGACTGTTCGGGGGCGCGCAGGAAGTCGGCGAACAGCGTCGCCGCCAGCTTCTGTGACTGGTCGAGCCAGTTGCCGCTGATCTGCGCCGCCGGATAGTCGTGCACCGGTCCGTTGCCGGCCGGGCGGAAGGCGGTGAGCGGGGCTCTCGTTCGAATCTGCTGCTCGGTGGCGGGCACCGCGTGCACCGCGGCGTCTGCGCCGGGGGCCGCGGCGAGTGCGGACAGCGCGGCGTCGGTGTCGGCCGCCGCGGGCGCGTCGGCGGCGAGCAGCGAGATCGCGGAGATCACCTGCCCGGCGGTCGCGGCCTTCTCGTCCAGCGGGTCGGTGCCCGAGACGCCCGAGCCGACCGCGGTCGCCACCGCTACCGCGCTGTCCCCCGCGGGCAACGCCAGGCGCAGTGCGTTCCAGGAGTCGAGGCCGAGATCGGCGAGCGCGCCGGGCTGCTGCAGGCGCGGCAGATCGGCCCAGTTCACCCCGGCCGACTCCAGCGCGCGACGCAGTTCGTCCGGAACCGCGAGCGCGACGGGGCTCACCGCGATGGGCGCGGGGGTGCCCGCGATCAGGCCGGGCACCCGCATGAGCTCGATCGAGCGCGCGGAATCGGGTATCCACAGACCCGGCTGCGGGCCGAGATCGCGATTCCAGGGCGCGCCCGAGGTGAAGGAGGCGACCACGGCCGCGGTCGGCCGGGGATTCACCACCACCTCCGCGCAATGGTCGCGGACCTGCGGATTGGTCGCGTTGAAGCGGTCCGCGGCGGCCTGCACGGGGGTCGCTATCTCCGGATCGACGGTCACGTTCAGGGTGGCGGTGCCCTCGACGCACGCGGAGGCCGCGGCGTTGTCGCGATTCTCCGCGCGCTGCTGCAGCCACGCCCAGCCGACCACGGCGAGCGCTAGGACGATCACCGCTACCACTGCGACAATCGGTCCTTTACTGACACCTCGTGACCGACCCGCGGCGCGATGAGTACCCACGGCCGCCAGTCTATGGTCCCGAAAAATTGGCCCTGACCTGGGTCTGCGACGATCGTGACGAAGTGGCGCGGAACACCGTGCCACCGAATTGCCCGACCGCGCCACAGCGGTAGCGGGCGGGTGGCCGGCGGACGGCACGACGGCCGCGCCCGGGCACCCGAGGTGCCGGACGCGGCCGCCGATATCGCCGTTCCGCTGTTTATTCGCGGATCATGGTGCCGCGGTCGTACTCGTGCCCGCCCCACACACCGGACTGGCCGGTCCGTGCGGCGAATTCCCCGCATTCGCGGCGGATCGGGCAGGTATCGCAGATCTGCCGGGCGTACTCGAAGTCCTGCGACGGGAAGGGAAACCATGCCTCGTGGTTGGGATCACCCTGGCAGGCGGCATGCTGCCAGTAGTTCTTCGAATCGGAGATGGGGAGCAGATCGGCCAGGGTCGGCTCCTCCGCCACGGTGGTTTTGGTCATCATCGGATCTCGCTCCTTTCGCTCCGATCACGCCGTGTTCGTACTTCTTCTCGGGTGCCCTACGAGGCGGCCAGGTCCTTCCAGATCTGACGCTGTCGCCGGGCTATGTCGTTGGGGGCCTTGGGCTCCCACAGCAGTCGCATTCCGGCCTCCTCGGGAGTCCGGTCCGCCTTGGACGTATTGCACGGCCCGCAGGCCGCGATCAGGTTGGACCAGGTGTTCGGGCCACCGCGGGAACGGGGCTTGATGTGGTCCACGGTGCGCGCCCAGCCCGAGCAGTACCCGCAGCGGAACTGGTCGCGGCGCAGGATGGCGGGCAGGGTGGCGCGGCTGTTGTCGTCGGGCGCCAGGATCCGGTGCTCGAGGTAGATGTAGCGGGTGAGCCGGATGGTTTCCGGCAGCGCGATCTCGAACTCCTGCGAACGGATGGGGAAGTACGGCTCGTGATCCACGACCGGCTCGGCGGCGCCGGTCAGCAGCAGCACCACGGCGCGTTCGGCGCGGATCTCGGTCAGCGCCTCGAAGGAGGCGTTGAGCAGCAGTACTCCCCGGTGTATCCAGTTGTCTGCGGTTATCTCCGGGTCTTGGGAATGACGGAACAGCATGGGGGTCACCATGTTTCGTGAAGAGGAAGAACAGAAAGGGAGAAGTGGGCGGGACTACGCCGCGGCCCGGAGGCGGTGCGAATCGGTGTGCAACTCACGTGTGCTGTCGCCCACGCCGCCGATTCGTAGTTCCGACTTCGCCGGATACCGTTCCGAGAACACTGGATTCACTGCCGCCTCCTCCTTCCTGCTGGTCACGGCCGTTGCCGGCCGGTTCGATCGTCGTCGAAACATATGGTGACACAACGGACACGCCGTTGTCGGGTCATTTTTTGGTGGCCCCCACCGTCATCTGATAACGCGCGTGCGGGCAGGTTTGTTCCGATCGCGCGCATCTCCCCGGAAACAGCGAATCCCCCGGCCGTGACGGCCGGGGGATTCACCGATGGCTGTGGGAGGCCCGGATCAGAGTGGAACCGGACCGTGCGAACCGGTGGACGCCCAGGCCCACGCGCCGTTGATACGGCCGAGGATCAGATTGAAGACGTCCAGCACCGTTGAACCCATGAAACTTCCTCACTGCAGATGGCTGTCGCCCGGCAGCGTATCGATGATCGAGTGGCAATGGAACGCCTTGGCGCAAACGAGAAGCGCCTCACGCCCCGGCGGAGATCCAGCTCTCGTAGGTGTACCAGGGGCCGTCGATGCGGGTGTAGCTGGTGCCCGCGCGGGCGTGCGCGGCCGGCGCGGGCGGATCGCCGTGCGGGATATAGGCGAAGCCCTCGACCCCGAGACTGGTGTCGGCGAGGCTGAAGGCGCAGCCACCCGCGATCACCCGCACGTAGTCGACGCGGTACATCCCGAACCGCTGTTCGGCGTGGGTGTCCGCGCAGGCCCCGGCGGTGCGTTCGAGCGCGGGCCGCGACAGCTCCCAGCCGATCCGGGTCGGCGCGCCCGACCCCAGCAGCGCCACCGTCACCGTCACGGCCACCGGCGCGGCCGCGGTGAGTATCCACGCCCGGTGCGCGACCGCCCCGGAAACCGCTGCCACCAACCAGATTCCGCCGGCCACGACCAGTACCCACCCGCCGAGCAGCAACGCGACCAGCCGGTCACCGTGGGAGGCGTACTCCCACAGCACCCACAGGCACACCGCGCCGATGAACGCGGTGATCGCGGCCATGGACAGCCGCCATGCCCGGCTATGCGACGGTGGGGTGTATCCGGGCGCCGATACCGCCGAATATGTAGTCACGAGAGCGCATCCTGTCCCGGCGACGAGAACCGGTCAGTCGAAGTGGTAGGAGTAAGTTCTCGAATCACCCGAACATAGCAGTCGCGCAACGCACGGAAGCCCCGATCGACAGGGTCGATCGGGGCTTCCGCTATTCGCTAGCTTCGCTGAACCGGAAGGTTCAGCTGCACTTGGCCGCCTGCTCCTTCGCCTCGCGGCGACGACGGTGCAGGATGGGCTCGGTGTAGCCGTTGGGCTGCTTGGTGCCCTCGAGCACGAGCTCCTTCGCCGCCTGGAAGGCGATCGAGCCGGCGAAGTCCGGGGACAGCGGGCGGTAGTTCGCGTCGCCGGCGTTCTGGCGGTCCACGATGGGGGCCATGCGCTGCAGGCTCTCGATGACCTCGGCCTCGGTGACCACGCCGTGGCGCAGCCAGTTGGCAACCTGCTGGCTGGAGATGCGCAGGGTGGCGCGGTCCTCCATCAGGCCGACATCCTTGATGTCCGGCACCTTCGAGCAGCCGACGCCCTGGTCGATCCAGCGGACCACGTAGCCGAGGATGCCCTGGGAGTTGTTGTCCAGCTCCTGCTGCTTCTCCTCCGCGGACCAGTTGGTGTCCTGGGCGAGGGGGATTTCCAGGATCTGATCGACGGTGGCGCGGGGACCGCCCTTGGCGATCTCGGCCTGCCGCTTGAACACGTCCACCAGGTGGTAGTGGGTGGCGTGCAGGGTGGCGGCGGTGGGCGAGGGCACCCACGCGGTGTTGGCGCCGGCCTTGGGGTGGCCGATCTTCTGGACCAGCATGTCGGCCATCAGATCGGGCATGGCCCACATGCCCTTGCCGATCTGCGCCTTGCCGGGCAGGCCGGCGGCGATGCCGGTGTCGACGTTCCAGTCCTCGTAGGAGGCGATCCACTGCTGGGCCTTCATGTCGGCCTTGCGGACCATGGGCCCGGCCTCCATGGAGGTGTGGATCTCGTCGCCGGTGCGGTCCAGGAAGCCGGTGTTGATGAACACCACGCGGTCCGCCGCGGCCTGGATGGACGCCTTGAGGTTGACCGTGGTGCGGCGCTCCTCGTCCATGATGCCGACCTTGAGGGTGTTGCGCTCGAGGCCGAGCACGCCTTCGATGCGGGTGAACAGCTCGTTGGTGAAGGCCACCTCGTCCGGGCCGTGCATCTTCGGCTTCACGATGTACACCGAGCCGGTGCGCGTATTGGCAACGCGCGCTTCGCCGTTCAGCGCGTGCTTGGCGATCAGCGAGGTGATGAGGCCGTCCATGATGCCCTCGGGGACCTCGTTGCCGGCCGCGTCGATGATCGCGTCGGAGGTCATGAGGTGACCGACGTTGCGGACGAACAGCAGCGAGCGGCCGTGCAGGACCAGGTCCGAACCGTCGAGCGCGGTGTAGACGCGGTCCGGGTTCATGGTGCGGGTGAAGGTCTTGTCACCCTTGGTGACCTCCTCCGCCAGGTCGCCCTTCATCAGGCCGAGCCAGTTGGTGTAGCAGAGCACCTTGTCCTCGGCGTCGACCGCGGCGACCGAGTCCTCGAAGTCCATGATCGTGGTGACCGCGGACTCCAGCACGACGTCCTTGATGCCGGCGGCGTCGGTGGAGCCGACCGGGGACTCGGGGTCGATCTGGATCTCGATGTGCAGGCCGTTGTGCTTGAACAGCAGCGAGGTCGGGGCCTCGGGGGTGCCGAGGTAGCCGACCAGGGTGTCCGCGTAGGCCAGGCCGATGTCGGTGCCGTCCTCGAGGGTGACCTCGAGCTCGCCGTCGACGATGGCGTACCTACTGGTGCCCAGGTGCGAGCCGGTGATCAGCGGCAGCGCGTCGTCGAGGAAGTTACGAGCCCACTCGATGACCTTGTCGCCGCGAACCTTGTTGTAGCCCTTGCCCTTCTCGGCGCCGTTCTCCTCGGAGATGGCGTCGGTGCCGTACAGGGCGTCGTACAGCGAGCCCCACCGCGCGTTCGCCGCGTTGATGGCGAAGCGGGCGTTCATCACCGGGACCACGAGCTGCGGGCCCGCGGTGGTGGCGATTTCGGCGTCCACATTGACCGTGCCGATCTGGAAGTCGGCCGGTTCGGGACGCAGGTAGCCGATCTCGGTGAGGAACTGCTTGTAGGCAGCCTTGTCGTAGCCGGCGCCGGGGTTGGCGCGGTGCCACTCGTCGATCTTGGCCTGGATGTCGTCGCGCTCTGCCAGCAGAGCCCGGTTAACGGGGGCGAGGTCGTTGATCACGGCCTCGGCACCCGACCAGAACGCGGCGGAGTCTACGCCGGTGCCGGGAAGAGCCTCGTTGTTCACGAAATCGTGAAGAACGCGCGCGACCTGGAGTCCGCCGACCTGAATCCGCTCTGTCATCTACTGCCTCGTTTCGAGATAGCCGGTGTAAAGGGTGCAAAAAGTACGCCCGTCATGTTACTCGCGGGTATGGCCGGTGGTGATGGCGCACCTGTTGTAAGCGCGCGTCGGCCGTCCTTGATTCCCGCGGATCCCCCTTGATTGTATCGCTCGGTACATTTAATGTACCGGGTAGAACATTTCCTGATTCGGTCGTGCGAAGGTGCCAGATATGGGAAAAGCGTTGTCCGGCAAGGTCGTTGTCGTGACCGGCGGCAGCCGTGGGCTGGGCCGGGAGATGGTGCTGGCCTTCGCCGAAGCCGGCGCCGACGTGGTGATCGCCAGTCGCAAGTTCGACGCGTGTGACGCACTCGCCACCGCCGTGCGCGAGAAATTCGGGCAGCGGGCGCTGCCGGTGGCCTGCAACGTGGGCGAGTGGGGGCACTGCGAGGCCCTGACCGAGGCCGCCTACGCCGAATTCGGGCGGGTCGACGTGCTGGTCAACAACGCCGGCATGTCCCTGCTGTACCCCAGCCTGGATCAGGTGACCGAGGCCATGTTCGACAAGATCATCGCCACCAATCTCAAGGGCCCGTTCCGGCTCTCGGCGCTGATCGGGGCGCGGATGGCCGCCGCCGGGGGCGGGTCGATCATCAACATCTCCTCCATCGAGGCCGTGCGGCCCGAACCCCTGGCCGTGCCGTACGCGGCGGCCAAGGCCGCGCTCGAGACCCTGGGCGGCGGGCTCGCGCGGACCTACGGGCCGGGTGTGCGGGTCAACACCATCCGCTGCGGGGCCTTCGACACCGACATCGCCAAGGCCTGGCCGCCGGAGATGAAGGACGAACTCGCCCGGCACACCGTGCTCGGGCGGATCGGCGCACCCGTGGACATCATCGGCGCGGCCCTGTTCTTCGCCTCCGACGCCTCGGCCTACTGCACCGGATCGACCCTCGCGCTCGACGGCGGCATCCGATGACCGCCGCGGTGCCCGCACGCCGGCGCGGCCGGCCGCCCGCGTCGGAGGCCAACCCGGGGGAGACCCGCGAGCGCATCGTGCGCGCGGCCATGGAACTGTTCGCGGAGAAGGGTTTTCACGCCACCAGCGTCGCGGAGATCGGCGACCGATCGGGCATCCAGCGTGGTGCGCTGTACTACCACATCGGATCCAAGGAGGAACTGCTCTTCCAGATCCGGCGCGGATACACCCAGATCATGCTGGACGCCGCGCTGGCCATCGCCGACGGCGCGGGCACACCGCTGGACCGGCTGCGCGGGCTCATTCGCGCGCACGTGCTGCTGATCATCGAGCACCAGCACGAGGTCACCATCGCGCTGCGCGACGCGGGCGCACTGACCGGCGAACGGCAGGCCGATCTGCAGACCCTGCGCGACGGCATCCAGAACTGCTGGCAGCGGGTGTTCGACGAGGCGTACGCCGCGGGCGCGCTGCGCTCGAACGATCACGTCGTCACCAACAGCGTCGTGGCCATGCTGAACATGGTCAGCGCCTGGTATCGCCCCGGCGGCGAGCACACCCCCGGCGAGATCGCCGACATACTCACCACCTCCATCCTCGACGGTGTCGCGGCACCGGCCGGAAACAAGTGAAAGGCTGACCATGGCTTGGGATTTCGAGACCGACCCGGAATACCAGAAGAAACTGGACTGGGTCGCGGAGTTCGTCCGCACTGAGGTGGAGCCCCTGGATCTGCTGTACCCGGAACCGTACGACCGCTCGAACCCGGAGATCCGGGCGCTCATGAAGCCGCTGCAGGAGACGGTGAAGGAGCAGGGGCTGTGGGCGTGCCACCTGGGTCCCGAACTCGGCGGCCCCGGCTACGGGCAGGTCAAGCTGGCGCTGTTGAACGAGGTCATCGGCACCTCGAAGTGGGCGCCGCTCGTGTTCGGCTGTCAGGCGCCCGATTCCGGCAACGCCGAGATCCTCGCGCACTTCGGCACCGAGGCGCAGAAGGCCAAGTACCTGCAGCCGCTGCTCGACGGTGAGATCGGGTCCTGCTATGTCATGACCGAACCCACCGGCGGCTCGGATCCGACCTCCTTCAAGACCCTGGCGGTGCGCGACGGCGACGACTGGGTCATCAACGGCGAGAAGTGGTTCAACTCCGCCGCCGAGTTCGCCTCCTTCCACATCGTGATGGTGGTGACCGATCCGGAGGCCGAGCCGCACAAGCGACTGTCGATGTTCATCGTGCCCGCCGACGCCCCCGGCCTGGAGATCGTCCGGAACTTCACCGTCCCGGGATTCTCGGAAAACGAAGGGCACCTGCGCTTCACCGACGTGCGCGTGCCCGCCGACGCGCTGCTGGGCGCGGAGGGGCTCGGGTTCATCGTGGCCCAGACCCGCCTGGGCGGCGGCCGGGTGCACCACGCCATGCGCACGGTCGCCATGGTGCGCAAGGCCTTCGACATGATGTGCGAGCGCGCGGTGTCGCGGCCCATGCGCAAGGGCGTGCTCGGCGGCCTGCAGATGACGCAGGAGAAGATCGCCGAGGCCTGGATCGAGATGGAGCAGTTCCGCCTGCTCGTGCTGCGTACCGCGTGGCGCATCGACAAGGAGCAGGACTACCGCAAGGTGCGGCACGACATCGCCGCCATCAAGGTGGCCATGCCCAAGGTCATGCACGACATCGCCCAGCGCGCCATGCACCTGCACGGCGCGATCGGCGTGAGCACCGATCTGCCCTTCGTGGACATGATGAACTACGCGCAGGTCATGGCCATCGCGGACGGGCCGACCGAGGTGCACAAGATCACCCTGGCGAAGGAGGTCCTCAAGACCTACGCGCCCGGTGACCCGGTGTACCCCAGCGGCTATCGTCCCGCGCTGCGCGAACAGGCCCGCGAACTGGTGGCGCGCCGGCTCGAGCACACCGTCGGGAACCTGTAGCCGCGCCCGGGCGCGCCCCGCGCCTCGCCGTTCGTCCGGTGAAAACCGTTCGGGTGGAGTTGAATCGACCCTGCGAGGTCGAGTGCGGCGAGGTCGGGAGGCGTCATGGTGCCGGTGCGGAAGATAGCGCGTTCACCCATCACCTGGGTGCTGACGGCGGTGCTGACCGCCGCGCTGGTGTTCGGGCTGGTCTTCTTCGAGCCGTGGCGGCTGTTCACCAGCACGACGGTCGAGGAGGCGGCCCCGACGGTGTCCGGTCCCGCGACCCCCGGCACCCCGCCGACCCGCACGCTGTTCACCGGCTCGCTCATCTCCCACGAGCACGACACCTCCGGCGCCGTCGAGGTGCTCCAGCTCGGTGACGGCAGCCGGGTGCTCCGGATCGAGGACCTCGACACCTCCGACGGGCCGGATCTGCACGTGTGGCTGGCGGCCGCGCCGGTGATCCCGGGCCGGGACGGCTGGGGCGTCTTCGACGACGCTGCCTTCCTGGATCTGGGAGAGCTGAAGGGCAACAGGGGAAGTCAGAACTACGACATTCCCGCCGAGGCCGATCTGTCGGTGCTGCGCAGCGTCACGGTGTGGTGCGCGCGCTTCCACGTGTCGTTCGGGGCGGCGGAACTCGTCGCGGGGTAAGGGCGGCGCGATGCCCCCGAAAGACCGGGCTTGCGCGCCCGGCTAGCACGGGTTGTGTTGTCCGGGAATGGTTTCCGTGAAAACCGAACTGTCCCACTTTGGGACACCGTTCCGCGTTGCGAGTGTGACTGATTAGCATTTCACTTCTTCGCAGGGCGGACGCGCGTCCGGCGGCGTCCGCGGGATCGCGAAGGACCACCCGCTCGATGAAGAGATCGCTGCTCACCCTCGGAACACTCGCCTGCGCCCTCACACTGGTCATGGCGTCCGGGGGTACCGCCACCGCGCAGACCCAGGCGAATCCGGGCTGGGGCCTGGATCGGATCGACCAGGCCACACTGCCGCTGAACAACAGCTTCAGCACCACCTCGGACGGCACGGGGGTGAACGTCTACGTCATCGACGGCGGGCTCGACATCGCCCATCCCGACTTCGGCGGGCGGGCGTCCATCGTGTGGGACAAGTTCGATCCCACGGGCCTGTCCGGCACCCCGACCGACGATCACGCCACGGTGATGGCGAGCATCGCCGCCGGATCGGTGTACGGGGTCGCCAAGAACGCCACGATCCTCGGGGTCAAGACGTACAACACCGCCGACGGCGTCCCGGTGCAGTCCGATCTCATCAGCGCGATCAACTGGGTCAAGAACGACGCCCCGACCCGGGGCCCCTCGGTCGCGGTCATCTCGACCAACTACGTCGACTACGGCCAGACCTCCGCGCTCAAGAACGCGGTCAACGCGCTGGCGAATTCCGGTGTGTTCGTTGCCGTTTCGGCGGGCAACATCATCGACGGCGACGACGCGTCCTCGTCGAACTGGAACGCCTGCTTCAACACCCCGGCGAGTTCGATCGGCGCGATGGTGGTCGGCGCCAGCGACGACACCGACCACGTGGTGCGGCACTCGACCTTCAACTCGCCCGGCGGCGGCACCGCGGTGTGGAGCAGCGCGTACGGCGGGTGCGTGGACATCTTCGCGCCGGGGCAGTACGTCGCCGCCGCCATGTCGGGCGGCGGCAACGCCCTGGAGGCGGGCACCTCGTTCGCGGCCCCCTACGTGGCGGGCGCGGCCGCGCTGTACAAGGCCAAGTTCGGGCAGACCGCCTCGGCGACGGTGAAATCCTGGCTGCTGCAACAGGCTTCGCCGGCCATCATCGATCCGCCGCAGTTCTTCCCCTACGGCACCACGCCGAAGAAGCTGCTGAACGTCAGCGGACTCTGACGAGCCGGCCCGGGGAGCCGGTCAGAGCGAGGGGCGAGGCTCGATCCATAGGGCCTCGGCCAGCGCGCACAGGCTGCCGTCGCGGGTGTACAGGGCGACGCCGACGGTGTACTTGCGGCCGTCCTGCTGCACCGGCCAGGCGTGCGAGATGTACTCCCGGCCCGCGAACATGGGCTCGAACTGGGTCGCGGTGAGCGCGGCGGTGAACGCGCCCAGGCCCATGCGCATGAAATGGAAGGCGGTGATGCCGCCGGGGCAGTCCAGCGCGGACCAGACGACCTCGGGCGGCAGCTGGCCGGTGCTGTCGGCCAGACCGGCGTCGGGCACCCAGGCCGCGGCCATCATGTCGCGGTCGCGCAGCGCCCACGGGAACAGGCGCAGGCCCCGGCCGGGCTCGCAGGCCGAACCGCAGCCGTAGCAGTCGGTGACCGCGCGCTTGGGGGTGGTGGCGGCGAAGCGGGTGACCGCCTCGGCTTCGGCCCAGGTCGGGGCGGGCGGCGCGAACCGGGTGAGCATCGAGGGGGTCGCCTCGACCAGCGGGGTGCCGTCCATCGTGGTGAGCGCGGTGCGCCCGTTCTCGGGGAGCGTCAGCCGGAGCGGGGTGTCGACCGCGACCACCCGGCGGAAATCCACACGCGTGGTGAGGTTTCCGCTTCTTCCGGCCAAAATACCCGCCACATAGCCGCCGAAGGCCAGATCGGGGTAACCGTGGATATGAGCCGGAATGGAAAACGTGTCCAGCTGACTGGTCATGCTGTCGGGACCTCCAGTGCCTGAGTCTGTGACCACGTTCGACGATAGCGCCGGACCCGCTGATCGGGGAGAAGACCCAGGTGGGAGTGACCCGTTGCACACGCTCACACGGCGTGGCGCGGCGACTCAGCCGAGCGCTGAACCGCCGCCGTGAACATTCACCTTCTGACCGCTGACGTACTCGGCGTTCTCGGACACCAGGAACCTGACCATATTGGCCACGTCCTCGGGCCGGCACACCCGGCCGAACGGCGAGCTGTCGTCCAGGGCGCGAATATCGGCGCCCCCGGTGACGGCATGGACCAGGCGCCGCCCCATCTCGGTGTCGACCAGGCCGGGCGCGACCACGTTCACCCGGATGCCGTACCGGAGTTCCTCCTTCGCCAGGGTGAAGGCCAGCGCCTCGAGCGCGGCCTTGGCCATGGTGTACGGCGCGCCGCCCGCGGCATGCGCGAGCGTCGCGACACTGGAGATCATGATGATGTCCCCGCGCGGGCGAGTTCGCATGGCGGGCAACACCAGTCGTGTGACGTGGTGGGCGCCGATCGCGTGGGTGGACACCACGCGCTGCACCTCGGCCGGATCGGTGTCCGCGACGAACCGGCCGCGGCTGGCGATCCCGGCGTTGTTGACCAGAATGTCGATGCCGCCGAACTCGTCGAGAATCTGATCGACCATGCGCTCGTCGTCCTCGATCGAGTCCACGCTGGCCCGCACCGCGAACGACCTGCGTCCCAGCGCTTGGATCGCGGCCACGGTCTCGGCCGCCGCGTCGGCGTCGGAACGGTAGTTCACCACCACGTCCGCGCCGTCCGCCGCCAGCGCCAGCGCGATCGCGCGCCCGATCCCGCGTCCGCTACCGGTCACCAATGCCACACGCGCGTCACTCATTCGGATGACATTACGGACACTTCGCCGTCGCACACCAGGATCGGTCACGGCCGAACCCGCCAACTTCGGCCGGGTCCGGCATCGAGACCGCGGCCTTGCCCGGGGCGGCGCGGATCACCGCGGATCAGGACAGTGGCTGGGCGTTGCGCTCGGCCAGCAGCAGGGTCAGGATGCCCGCCTCCTGGGACTGGCCGGTGATCATCGACCGCGCCGTTTCCTTCACCGGGCCCGACGTCACGAGCGCGTCGGCCGACTTGGCCATGGCCACCCCGCCCGCGTGATGACGCAGCATGAGCTGGATGAACAGGGTTTCCGCGGCCGCCCCGCGGGCGGCCGAGAGGGCGTCGAGCTCGGCCATGGTCGCCATGCCCGGCATGGTCGCGCTCGCGCCGGCGGATACCGTGGCGCTCGCACCCGCATGATCGTGCCCGGCGGGCATGTCGGCGGCGGGCATCCAGGACATCGGGTTCGGGTTGGTGGGCGAGGCGTTCGCCAGGCGCAGCCAGCCGAGCATGGTTCCGATCTCGGTGCGCTGGGTGTCGTCGATCTGCTGGGCCAGCTGGCGAATCGAGGCGTCCGCCGCGGGGTCCAGGCGCTGGACCATGAACAGCGCCTGCTGGTGGTGCGCGGTCATGTCCTGGATGAAGCCGATCTCCACGGGCGTGAGAACCGCGGGGGCGGAATGATTTTCGGGGATGATCGCGGGCCGCAGCAGCACGCCCGCGGCGATCAGCGCCAGCGCCAGCACGCCCAGCAGTACCGCGCGGGTCCCGCGCGCGGCGGTCACGATCCCACCGTGGAGCGCTGGTCGGCGGGCGGGGTGTACACCTCGGGCGCGAGCTCGAGCACCATGAATCCGTTGTCGTTGCAACTGGTCCACAGCTGCGAGCCGTGCCACTCCGGCGGCGCGAAGCACCAGTCGGTGGACAGATCGCCGAAGGCGATCATGCCGGTGCGGGCCGAGAGCGCCTGTGCCGGATCGAATTTGCCCTCGAGGATGGCGCGGGCCACGGCCGGGAACTGCATGGCCGGCACGCCGATGATCGAGGCGAGCGCGTGCGGGGAGTTCCACAGTTCCAGATTGCGTCCGGTGCGGGCCGGGGGATTGAAGTACGCGATCTCCTTGACGTCGAACGGATCTCGCACATCGAAGACGCGGATACCCGATTCCTGCCAGCCGCAGGCCAGCGCCGTCGGGTTGTCCGGCCGGTCGGCGGCGCAGTAGTGCGCGTCGTAGGAGAACACCGAGCCGCCCATCCCCGAGGCCAGCGCGGCGTCGAGGTTGTCGACCAGGTTGATCTCGAGCTTGATCTTGTTGACCACGCGCGGCGCGGTGTCGTCGGAGATGTCGACGAGTTTCACCCCGCCCGCGCCGCCCTCGTCCACGGTGAACAGGTAGGGCGCGCCGTCGTAGGTGACCGGGATGGAGTGCTGGGTGGCCCAGCCGTCGGTCCAGAACGTCCGGCCCAGGTGGGGCACCTGCGGATTCGGATCCCGGCGCTGCACCGCGCTGATGTCCAGCACGGTGAAACCGCCCAGGGCCGAGATGTACATGCGATTTCCGTCGGGGCTGATGCCGAAGCCGTGCGCCTCGATACCGGTCAGGCCCTGCCAGATGACGTGCGGGTTGCTCGGATCGGTGAGATCGACCGCGCTCACCAGGCCGGGCGCGATGCCCGAAGCCCAGTAGGTGCGCCCGTCGGGGGAGAACCCGCCCTCGTGGGTGGTCAGCGGCAGCGGCATGAGCAGATTCGTGCCGGGGCCCGGGTTGAGCAGGCGCGGTCGCGCGCAGTCGGAGATGTCGTAGACCGACAGGTAGCCCGCGCCGATGCCGATCGGAACCGCGGTGCCCACCAGCAGCTTTCGCTCGGCGTTGACCTTGAGCGACTCCCAGGTGCCGCCCAGCATGGCCGGTTCGGTGAGGGTCGCGGTCAGCACCGGGTTGGCCGGATCGGAGACGTCCAGGACCTGGACGCCCTGGGCGGGGCCGAGGATGTTGCCCGGGAACAGCGATCCGGTGTACGAGCAGTGCTCGAAGGTCGCGGAGGTGATGCCCGCGCCCTTGCCGACGTAGCCGCCCACGAACGACAGATTGCAGCGGTAGCCCTGCGTGCTGCGGCCGCTGTTTCGATCGGCCGCGGAGACGTCACCCTGAATGCCGGTCTCGGGCAGCGCATCCCCTCCGCACGCCGCCCGCGATACCGCCGTCCGTCCCACATCGAAGAATTGCTGCACCGCGCCGGTGAGATCCGCCTGCGGATTCGCACCCGCCCCGCCCATCGGCAGGACCGCCGCGCACATCAGTGCCACCCCCGCCAGGAGAGCCGGCCTGGATCGCCGAATACCCGACAACCGCGCCATCGCGGTGCCCCCGTTCCTTCAGAGCTACTGCCACTACCGAATGACCGTCGCCACAGTCGAACCCGGTGTGTGGTCACGGTTACATCCGGGACCGTAACCCAAAAACTGACTGATCGGTAGGGTCCAGCCGAAAAATCTTCCCAGACAGCTGAAATCGGGTCCGGCGTGATTTCGGTATTCGGCGGGTCGGCCGGACAGAATTAGTAAACTTGCACAGACCAGCGAAAATGTCGCCGCGAAGCAAGCCGGACAGGGCGTTGCGCTGGCGCGCGGCCGCGATATCGGCAATCGGACGGCCAACTGGACAGAGTTCCGGTCAGGCGCTCCGGTGAACTGTCTCGGTGGGTTCCGTCAGGAGGCGGCGGGCTCGGTGAGCAACGCCCGGCAGGCGGTCAGCAGCTGCTCGCGCAGTGGCGTGGCGCGCGCGGCCAGGTCGGCTTGGGCGCGGACGTATTCGGCGCGGCCGGCCGGGGTTTCGATGCGCACCGGGACGTAGTCGTAGTCCGACAGGTCGTACGGGCTCGCCTTCATGTCGAGTTCGCGTGCGGCGCAGGCGAGTTCGAAACAGTCCAGCAGCAGGTCCGAAGCGATCAGGGGTACCAGTTTGAAACCCCACTTGTAGATGTCCATGTTCGCGTGCAGACAGCCCGGCTGCTCACGCTCGACCTGGCTCTCGCGGGTCAGGGGTTCGATGTTGAGCGGCACCGCGTCCGGGGTGAAGAAGCGGAACGCGTCGAAGTGGGTGCAGCGCAGCTGCATCGACTCCACCACCGCGTCGGTGCCGTCGCGACCCAGCCGCAGCGGAACCTGCTGATGGCGAATGTCGTCACTGCGATAGACCATCGCCCATTCGTGCAGGCCGAAGCAGGAGAGCTGCGCGGGACGTGTGGCCGTCGCGGACAGCAGCCCGGCCACGAACTCCAGGGTGCCGCGCCGCTTGTCGAGGAAGGCCGGATCCGCGGTCCACGCCGCGTCCCCGCCCGCGGTCGAAACACGGTGGTACCCGCGCCATTCGGCGTAGTCGCCGGCCCCGGCCAGGGCCGTGCCCCAGCCGGGGTGCCAGCGCTTCAACTGGGCGGGCTTGTGCCCGTAGTAGGTGAACAGGAAATCGATCACCGGGTGCTTCTCCCCGGCCCGGCGGGTATCGAGGTACGGGCCGACCAGCGCGTCGACCCGGTCGCGGTGCGCCGCGGCGCGCGCCCGCCAATCGGCGGGCGCGAGCACACGGGAATCGGGCAGGACCGGCACCGCTACTCCGCTATGCGATGGGTGGCGTCGCGCACGGTGCCCACGAACTCCTCCACCAGATCCTCGAGGGCCACGATGCCGACGGTGTTGCCGCGGCTGTCGACCACCCGGCCCTGATGAGAATTGGTGCGGCGCAGGCGCGCCAGGGCCTCGAACAGGGTGGCCCCGGTGCTGACCGTGGGCAGCGGGCGGATATCGGTGCGCGGGATCGGCGTGGCCGGTCCCGCCTTGTCGTCGGCGACCAGCTCCAGCACGTCCTTGACGTGCAGGTAGCCCACCAGCGAACCGTCCGCCGCGCGCACCGGGTACCGGGAGAACCCGGTCTCGGCCACCGCGTTCTCGATGTCGCCGAGCGTGGTGCCGTCCCCGCGTAGCGGCACCGACCGGGTCTTGGCCAGCGGCACCATGACATCGGCGACGATCCGGTCGCTCGAGCCCAGCGCCTGGGTCAGGCGGCGGTGCTCCTCCTCGTCCAGCAGCCCTTCGGAATGGGATTCGCCGAACATCTCCGCCAGTTCGACCGAGGAGACGGTGGCGTCCAATTCGTCCTTGGGCTCGATCCGCAGCGCCCGCAGCGACAGGTTCGCCGCCATGTTGTAGACCGCGATGAGCGGCCGGGCGATGCGCAACCACACCAGGTGCATCGGAACCAGCAGCAGCGCCGAGCGTTCCGGTCCCGCGAGCGCGATGTTCTTCGGGATCATCTCGCCCAGCAGGATGTGCAGGATCACCACGACGGTCAGCGCCACCGCGAACGAGATCGGATGCAGCAGTCCGTCCGGCACGCCGAGCGCCCCGAACGGACCCTCCAGCAGATGCGCCACCGCGGGCTCACCCACCCGGCCCAGCAGGATCGAGCAGATGGTGATGCCCAGCTGCGCGGCCGCCAGCATGATGGACAGGTTCTGCCCGGCCTCGATCACCGTGTTGGCGGTGCGCTTGCCCTGTGCGGCAAGCGCTTCCAGGCGATCGCGGCGCGCGGAGATGAGCGCGAACTCGGCGGCGACGAAGAACGCGTTGCCCAGCAGCAGCGCGAACGTGAGGAAGACGGCGGTCAGATCACCCATGGTCGCGCTCCCATTCGGCCAGCGCCTCGGCGTCGATCGGGCGCAGCAGCACCCGGTCTATCCGCCGCCCGTCCATCCGCTCCACCTTGGCGAGCCAGCCGCCGCGAGTGTGCGGGTCGGTGTAGTGGCCGTTGCCGGGTTCGGGCAGCAGCACCTCGTCGCCCTCGACCGGAATGCGGCCCAGACGGGTCAGCACCAGGCCGCCCACGGTCTCGTATTCGCCTTCGGGGGCGTCGTAACCGGTGGTGCGGGAGACCTCGTCGATGCGCAGCAGACCCGAGCAGTCCCAGCCCAGGCTGGTCCGCCGGACGTCGAGTTCCTCCTCGTCGTGCTCGTCGCGCACGTCGCCGAGGATCTCCTCGATGATGTCCTCCATGGTGACGATGCCGGCGGTGCCGCCGTACTCGTCGACCACCAGGGCCACCTGCATGCCGTCGCGCCGCACCCGTTCGAGTACCTCGTCACCGTCCAGGCTGGCGGGCACGATGGGCACGGGCTGGGCGATGTCACGGAGTTTGACCGTGCGCCGCGCGGCGATGGGATGCAGGAACGCCTGTTTGACGTGCACCACGCCGAGGGTGTTGTCGAGGTCGCCGTCGATCACCGGGAAGCGGGAGTATCCGGTCTCGGCGGCGATCTCGATGAGATCGGCGACGGTGTCGTCCAGATCCAGCGATTCGATCTTCACGCGCGGGGTCATGAGTTCCTCGGCGCTGCGGTCGCCGAATTGCAGCGACCGATCCACCACCTGCGCGGTGCGCTGATCGAGCGCGCCGTGCAGGGCCGAGGTGCGCACCAGCGAGCCGAGCTCCTGCGGTGAACGCGCCGAACGCAATTCCTCCGCCGGTTCGATGCCCATCCGGCGCACGGCCCAGTTCGCCGCGCCGTTCAGGAAATTGATCATCCAGCGGAAGACCGTGGAGAACCAGATCATCGGGCCCGCGGTCCACCGGGCGGTGGCCAGCGGTGCGGCGATGGCGATGTTCTTGGGCACCAGTTCGCCGTAGATCATGGACAGCGAGGTGGCCAGCACGAGCGCCAGCACCAGCGAAATGGTATGTGCCGGACCGTCATCCACCCCGAGCGCCTCGAACACCGGCTCGAGGATACGAGCCAGCACCGGTTCGGCGATGTAGCCGGTGATGAGGGTGGTGATGGTGATGCCCAGCTGCGCTCCGGAGAGTTGGAACGACAGCGTGCGGTGCGCCTGGCGTACCTGCCGGGCGCGGCGGTCGCCGTCGCGGGCATGCGACTCGACGGTGCTGCGCTCCAGGGCGGTGAGTGAGAATTCCGCGGCGACGAACAGGGCGGTGCCCGCGGTCAATGCGATGAAACCGATCAGCATCAGAACGGTGAGCAGGGCCGACACGGTCAGCACCACCCGGCTGTCTGGATTGCTGGGGAGTCGATGGCGCCGGGTTTGTCACCCGGCTCGGTAGAGGAGCCCTCCTGAACGGCGCCCTCGGACGCGGGTGACAACTGGTTCCTTTCGCATGGGGTGGACCGTGACAGGTCGTCACGGCCCGCATCGCCATGCTACCGGCAGGTCTCCGGGCGGTGAGCACGGCCTGCCGGGGGCACGGATTTCTTTACGTCCGCGAAACGATTGGCGGGGTGGCGGTGCTCGGCGCGCGGCGGGCTCCGGCCAGCAACAGCCCGGCGGAGACCAGATCGACCGGCCAGGGCGAGGGTCCGAAGATCACCCCGCAGACGATGGCGTTGGCGGCGATGGTCCAGGCGAGGAACGTCGGCGGCACGATCCCGCGCCGGTCCAGCCACAGCACGAGCAGGCCGATCAGGATCTGCGGAATCCCGAAGCTGCCGAAGGTGAGCCAGTACGCGCCGTTCGCCGGGCTCATGTCGGCGAGGCTCTCGCCCCAGATCGCGGCGCTGAACCAGTCGTCCGCGTGCTCGGGTGCGGTCAGGGCGAGGGCGCTGACCATGTGTCCCGCGCCGATGAAGATGATGAGATAGCCGGCCCATTTGATCATTGGAACCACTCCTTCGTGGTGACTCGGCGGGCTGGGGGCGCGGGTCAGTGCCCGGGCGTGGTGAGGGCGAATCGGTTGCGCCAGGCGCGTTCCCACTGGCGGGTCAGGGCCGGGTACACGATCAGATAGCGGAAGGGGACGATGGCCGCCATGTACAGCCGGCCCAGGGCGCCGTTGGGTTTGACCAGCGCGGCCATGTGCAGTTCGTAGTCGCCGGTGGGGGTCGGGACCCAGCTCAGGTGGCAGACGGCGTGCACGGTCGCGTTGGCCAGTTCCATGGCGCATTCGTCGGGGAGTTCGTAGAGGTCGACGAGGGGGAGCCCGTCGTGACCCGCCGCGCGGGGCGGGGCGGGCAGGTCGGCGGGCAGGCGGTCGCGCAGCGACGGAACCCGTTGTGCCACGCCTTTTTCCGGGTCGTCCCAGCCCAGCAGCGTGCCGAGTTTCCAGCGCACCGCGAACAGGAATCGGGTGGCGCGCGACTGTTCGCCGGGTTCGTCGGTGGCGCGCAGGGCGGCGAGCATGAGCGGGAAGTCGTCCGGGCCCGCGCCGGGGGTGTGGAAGGCCCACACGTCCTCGAGATCGAAGTCGGGGGCGATCTCGTGGATGCGCCACGGGCGCGCGGTGTGCTCGGAGTCGGGAATTCTGCGGGCGGCGGTCGGCAGGAGCGCGCCGATGGATCCGAATGCCATAACATTGCCCCTCTATGGTTATACGGTTGCGTATAACTCGAGGTTAGACCGGTTATACGCATCCGTACAATAGGGTGGAAAGCGAGGTGGAACACACGATGGGAGCCTTGCGCACACCCCGGGAGGCGTGGGTCGAGGCCGGGCTGGCGGTGCTGGCCGAACGCGGGGTGGACGCGGTCCGGGTCGAGGCGCTGGCCAAGACGCTCGGCGTCACCAAGGGCGGGTTCTACCGCTGGTTCGCCGATCGCGCCGCCCTGCTCGAGGCCATGCTCGACGTCTGGGAACGGGAGAGCACCGTCGAGGTCTACGACCGCATCGACCGCGAGTGCGACAACCCCCTGGACAAGGCCCGCCTGGCCGGGCGGCTCACCTTCTCCGGCGACCGCCTGCTGCCGATCGACCTCGCCGTGCGCGACTGGGCCCGGCGCGATCCGGCCGTCGCCGAACGCCTTCGGCGCGTGGACAATCAGCGCATGCAGCTGCTGCGCGACGCCATCGGCACCGTCTGCTCGGACCCCGCCGAGATCGAGGCGCGCAGCCTGCTGGCCTTCTGCGCCGCGATCGGCAGCCACTTCCTCGCCGCCGACCACCCCGGTCGTACGCGCCTCGAGGTCATCGCGCGGGCGGGGGATCTGCTGTTGAGTCCGGCGCCCGGAGAAGGCGCCTCGTAAAAAGCCGAAACCCGGCGGGAGCCAAGGCATCCCGCCGGGTGTCGGCAGTGCGGTGCTAGGTCGCGATCACCAGCCGGACGGCAGCGGGCGGCCCTCGGCGAAGCCCGCGGCGGACTGCACGCCCAGCACGGCCCGCTCGTGGAACTCGCCGATGCTGCGCGCGCCCGCGTAGGTGCAGGAACTGCGCACACCGGAGGTGATGTGGTCGATCAGATCCTCCACGCCCGGGCGCTCGGGATCCAGGCGCATCCGCGAGCTCGAGATGCCCTCCTCGAACAGCGCCTTGCGGGCCCGGTCGAAGGCCGAATCGGTGGCGGTGCGGGCCGCGACGGCGCGCTTGGACGCCATACCGAAGCTCTCCTTGTACCGATTGCCGTCGCGATCGATGCGCATGTCGCCGGGCGACTCGTAGGTGCCCGCGAACCAGGAGCCGATCATCACGTTGGCCGCGCCCGCCGCCAGCGCCAGCGACACGTCGCGCGGATGCCGCACGCCGCCGTCGGCCCAGACATGCTTGCCGAATTCCTTTGCCGCGGCCGCGCATTCGGCCACCGCGGAGAACTGCGGGCGCCCGACGCCGGTCATCATGCGGGTGGTGCACATCGCGCCGGGGCCGACGCCGACCTTGATGATGTCGGCGCCCGCCTCGATGAGATCGCGGGTGCCCGCGGCGGAGACGACGTTGCCCGCGACCAGCGGCACGCCCAGATCCAGCGCGGCGACCGACGCGAGGGCCTCGAGCATCTTCTGCTGATGGCCGTGCGCGGTATCCATGACCAGCACGTCCGCGCCCGCGTCCACCAGGGCCTTGGCCTTGGCGGGCACGTCGCCGTTGATGCCGACCGCCGCCGCGATCCGCAGCCGGCCGCTCGCGTCGACCGCGGGCTGGTAGATGCCCGCGCGCACGGTGCCGGTGCGGGTCATCACGCCCGCGAGAGTGCCGTCCGGGTTGACCAGGACGGCGAGGGTGGAATGGCTCGCGTCGAGCAGTCCGAAGACGTCGCGCGGGGAGGCGTCGGCCGGGGCGCTCACGAAATTGGTGTCCGCGACGGTGCTCAACCGGGCGAAGCGGTCCACATCGGCGCACGCCTGCTCGGTGACCACGCCGACGGGGCGGCCGTTCTCGACGATGACCACCGCGCCGTGCGCGCGCTTGTGGATCAGCGCGAGGGCGTCGGAGACCGAACCCTCCGGATCGAGGGTGACCGGGGTGTCGGCGGTGAGCGAACGGCTCTTCACGAAGGCGATGGTGTCGGCCGCGGCCGGGATCGGAAGATCCTGCGGCAGAACCACGATGCCGCCGCGGCGGGCGACGGTCTCGGCCATGCGGCGGCCGGCGACGGCGGTCATGTTCGCGACCACGAGCGGAATGGTGGTGCCGGTCCCGTCACTGCTGGACAGGTCGACATCGAATCGGGACGCGACGTCCGTGTGATTCGGGACGAGGAAGACATCGTCGTAGGTCAGATCGTAGGGCGGATTCTGCCCGGGTAGGAACTGCACGGTTGTAGCCGCCTCATGGTTCGACGTTGGTTTCGTGTATTCCATGCTTCGGTGGCAGGTAAAGGGCACGAACGCGGGGCGGATACCCGTGGGGAACCCGCCGCGCGCTACCTGATGTCACGCATGCAGCAGGCCAGTGTAGTCGGCGCCCGCGACGGCGGGTGCGGGCGGGCTGCTGCGAGTGTGCCAGGTCTCATCGCGCGGCAAACCCTGTTGTCGCCGGATACGGGGTGCCCTAGGTTCGCGATCGTGACCGATCTGCAGGCGCTGACCGACCGGCTCGAAGTCGGCGACACCATCACGAAACTCTTCGTCTGGTTCGATCAGGGCCGGTGGTCCGATCTGGCCGACTCGGTGCTCGCCACGGAGGTGTTCTTCGACAGCGGATTCGGCGGGGTGGCCGAAACTCGCACCGCCGCTTCGATCGTCGAGGAGTGGGCCGAGGTTCACGGTGCCCTGGACGCGGTGCACCATCAGGCGGGCAACCACCTGGTGGAGATCACCGGCGATACCGCCCTCGCGCACGCGGACGCCATCGCCGTGCATCTGAAGAACGATGCGACGCAGGGCAAGACGCGCTGGTTCGTGGGCAGCTACGTCCTGGGGCTGCGGCGGTCGGCGCGGGGCTGGCGGATCGACCGGTTCGAGTACCGCCTGAAACTCATCGACGGAAACGCCGATCTGCTCTGATCGGCTAATTGCCAAAGATTTGCTCAGCTCGGGAACGGGTCTCGCGGCGCGCGCGTGTCGGCCGAAATTACCGGTGCGCCGCCCGCGAACCGATGTCCGTGTCGTCCTAACAGTCCGGACTGAGCCGTACTCCGGAGGGGGAGATTTCGTGAGGGTTCGGTGAAAATCCGCGCGCGACAGTGGTATTCGATGGAGAGTCCGGGCGGAACGGGGCAGACTGCCGCCATGGGAGAGGAATCGCCCGAAACGGGCGGATCGGCCGTGGCGGTGCTGCCCGGCCGGGGGACACGAGCACACACCTGGTGGCCGGGCATCGGCCCCACCGGATTCGCGGTGGCCTTCGGCACCGCCGCCGTCATCGAGATATTCGCGCTGCTGGCGCTGCCGGCCCCACTGTGGGTCGCACCGCTCGCCCCGCTCGCGCTGGCCTTGGCGCCCGTGCGCCGGCTGCGGCGCATCGGCCTGGGCGCCGCGATCGGCTGGGCGAGCGTGCCGATCGGACTGCTCACCGGGCCCGTACTGCTGGTCCTGGGCATCGTCCGGGGTGTGCGCCGCCTGCGCGGGGACACCCGGGCGCCAGAACGAGAACCCTTGGACCCGTGGGCCGTCGGCGCGCTGGGCATGTCGGTGGCCTGGGCGTTCCTGTTCGTGTTCACCTGGCGCATCATCGAACCCACGATTTCCTTCGTGCCCGGCTCGAGTGAGCTGTCCTCGCGGGACAAGGCCATCATCCTGACCGGCGTCGTGCTGATCTTCGTGGTCACCGTCGTGCTCGTCGTGCTGATGGTGTTGCTCGCGCTGCCCCTGGTCGTGTTCACCAAGCTGACCGACTCGGCGGGCCCGCACGGCCGCGACGACCTGCGCGCGCTGGTGCGCGGTTCGGCCCTGGCCCTGCTCGCCGGCGCCCTGCTCACCCCGGCCGCCTGGCGCGTGGTCGACGACACGATGTCCGGCCCCGCGGCCCGCGATCCCCGCGACGATCGCCTGGCCGCGATCGGCCTGCGCATCCCCGCGGACTACCGCTTCACCGGACATGACAACTGGTGCACCGGTTTTCAGGACCCGGTCTGCTACGACACCTACCGCTACACCGCGTCCTCCGGCAGCTTCGCGGTGTACGAGCAACTGTTCCAACCGGGTTCGCCCCTCGCCGGGGCGTTCCTGCCCCTGAGCCGAACCTCGTGCGCGGAGGTCCGCCGCACCTCGGACATCGACTGCGACCCGGCCGACACCGTGCTGCGCGGGGTCGACGGGCGCCTGCGGATCACCGTGCGCGGCGCCGCGACGGAGACGACCCTGACCGTGACCCTGTCGGACCAGCGCCTGGCGAACTGACCCGGGAGCGGCGCACCGCCGGGCCAGCGGGACCGGCGGCGCGCACGGTCGCGGTCGCCGGGCTCACCACCCTTGCACGGGGCCGTCGAAATCCGCCGAGCGGTGCAGCCAGTCGGCGCTGTCGGGCTGGGCGGCGACGCGGCGGACGGCGTCGTCGGGGAAGCGGGTGGTGGCGGTGGTGTGGAACGACAGCTCTCAGCGTGCGGTCTTGCCCTTGGGCTTTCGCTTCTTCGTGTGGGCGCGGCCGCCCGTGCGCGGGTCGATCCGGTGCCGGGGGCGCTGTTCCTTGACCGGCTCGGGGGCCGCGGCGGGTGCGCCGGTCGGGGCCGCGAGGGGGCGGCCGGACGGGCGGCGGGCGCCGGTGATCTCGGTGAGGCGGCGGTCGCCGAGGCGGATGTCCACATCGGTGAGGGTGACGCCCGCGCGGCGGGCGAGGTCCAGCGCCTCGTCCTTCTCGTCCGGGGTGACGACGGTGACCACGGTGCCGGTCGCGCCCGCGCGGCCGGTGCGGCCGGTGCGGTGCAGGTAGTCCTTGGGATCGGCGGGCGGATCCACGTGCACGACCAGGGAGACGTCGTCGATGTGGATGCCGCGCGCGGCGATGTCGGTGGCGACCAGCACCGGCCAGGTGCCGTCGGCGAACGCGGCCAGGGTCCGGGTGCGATGGTTCTGCGCCTTGCCGCCGTGCAGGGCGGCCGCGCGCACGCCGACCTCGCGCAGGCGGCGGGCCAGTTTGTCCGCGCCGTGCTGGGTGCGCACGAACAGCAGCGTGCGGCCCGCGCGGGCCGCGATGTCGGTGACCACCACGCGCTTGTCGGCGCGGCGCACGTGCAGGGCGTAGTGCTCGATATCGGGAAGTGCCGCTCCGGCTTCGGCATTGGCGGCGCCCATGACCGAAGTCGTACCGTCCGTACCGGTTTCGGGGTCGGCGCTCGCGCCCGCGCCCGGTGCGGGATTCGCGGCGGTGGCCCGGGAATTCGCCCCCGCCACCGCCGGATTCGCCGCCGCGGTCCCCGAATCCGGCGCGGCCGTCACCGAATGCGCGACGGGATCGGTCAGGTACTTGCGCACCAGCGCGTCGATGGCCTCGTCCAGCGTGGCCGAGAACAGCAGCTTGCGCGCGTCCGCCGGAATTCGGTTCAGCACCGCGGTGAGCTGCGGCAGGAACCCCAGCTCGGCCATGTGGTCCGCCTCGTCCACGGTGACGATCTCCACCGCCGACAGATCCACGGCCTTGCGCCCGATCAGGTCGGTGAGCCGGCCGGGCGTGGCGATCAGCAGATCCACCCCGCGCCCCAGCCGCTGTTCCTGCGCCTTGATGGCGAGCCCGCCGACCGCGCTCGCGATCCGGATGCCGACCGACAGCGATGGCTCGTCGAGCGCCCGCTCGATCTGCAGCGCCAGTTCCCGGGTCGGGGCCAGGATCAGCCCGCGCGGGCGGCGCGGCGCGGTGGGCGCGCCGGAGAGCCGGACCAGCATCGGCAGCCCGAACGCCAGGGTCTTGCCCGACCCCGTCGCGGCCTTTCCCAACACGTCGTGACCGGCGAGAATGTCCGGGATGACAGCGGCCTGGATGGGGAACGGCGCGTCGATCCCGTTGCGGCGCAGGGCCTGAACGAGCACGGGCGGCAGACCGAGGTCGGCGAAGCGTTGCTTACCCGACAACGGGGCAGCCTCCTGAGGTTGTGGTGCCCCGCCCGGGTCAGGCACGGCTGAAAAGACGGCTCAGTTCGACCAGCCAGGGGATGGCGACCGCGAGCGTCGGAATCACGAGGATAGCCGCCGCGGCCAGATACGCCGCCGTCGCGATGCGCAGATCGCCGATCGGACCCGCCAGCCGCTGGATGCGGATCAGCGTCGTCGGCCCGCCGACCGCCATCGCACCCTGCGGCGCAGGCGAATTCGAACAGGCCACCAGCGCGCGGGCCAGGGGAGTGGGACCGGTCACCTTCACCGCGGAGTCGTCGGCCAGCAGTTCGATGAGCAGCTTCACCGAATCCAGCGCGGATTTGGACCGCACCACCCGCGGGAACGCCTCGTGCGCGGCGGTGAACGCCTCGAGCACCAGATCGTGCCGGGCCCGCAGGTGCGAGCGCTCGTGACTCACGATGGCCGTGAGCTCCTCGTGGGACAGGCTGGTCACCGTGCCCTGGCTCAGCACCACGCGCTGGCGCAGGCCGGGCAGGCAGTAGGCGATGGGCTCGGTGGCGGCCAGCACGCGGATGTCGGCCGAATTGCGTTCCACGCTGCTCTGATCCAGCAGATCGACGAGCATGCGATGCCGGGCGCGGCGGCGGCGTGTGTGAATTCCCACTCTGATCACCGAGAAGATGAGCCGCGCCCCGATGAGCAGGGTGAGCGCGAAGACGGTGACCAGGATGATCCACAGCGGCAGACCGAGGACGTCGATCTCCCGGCTGGGTGTGGTGGTGGGCCTGCCGTCGGGTCCGGGCACCAGCAGTCGGCTGGCGATGGCGAGCCCGGATCCGAACGCGGACAGGACGGCGGCCAGGGCGATGGCCTGCCAGAGCACAAGCGCCGCACGGGGATTGCGGTACGGCCACTTGGCCCGGCTGAGCAGCGCCGGGGCCGGTCCCGCCAGAAACAAGGCGAGACCGGCGAAAACCGGCGCGGTTACGTCCATTCCTCAGCTCACTGCGTTGTGGGGGCCTGGGCCGAGGGTGACGCTACTGAGAGTCTTTCGGCTCCTTGCGCGTGGCCTCGGTGGCTTCGAGCTTAGCGAGTGCGTCGCGCAGAGCGGCAGCCTCATCGGCTCCGACCTGTTCGACGAAGTGCACCAGCGCCGCCCGGCGACTGCCGACCTCGTCCGCCTGTTGCAGCGCGTCGAACATCAGCGAAGCCACGAGCTCGTCCCGGGTGTGTACCGGAGCGTAGCGATGCGCGCGGTCATCCCGCTGCTGAAGGACGAGATTCTTTTTCGCGAGCCGCTGTAGAACGGTCATCACCGTGGTGTAGGCGAGCTCGCGGCGCTCGGCGAGTGCCTCGTGCACCTGCCGCACCGTTTGGGGTTCATCGGCCGACCACAACTGGTCCATGACCGCTTTCTCGAGTTCACCAAGACCTGCCATCCCACAAGTTTACGGAGGCAACGACACGAATGCGTACTACAAGTCGTCGTAACCGGCCGGTAGCTGGTGTGGTATTGGTCATACTCCGCGCACGTGGCGCGCGCCGATGGGCACGATCATGGGTCGGCCCGAGACCGGGCAGTCGAGCACCTTGGCCTGGAGGCCGAACACGTCGAGCAGGAGTTCGGCGCCGATGACCTCGGCCGGCTCGCCCTGGGCGATGATGCGGCCGTCGCGCATGACCACCAGCCGATCGCTGTAGCGGATGGCCAGATTCAGATCGTGCAGCACCATGACCACCGTGCGGCCGAACTCGTCGCGCAGGCGATCCACCAGATCGAGCACCTCGAGCGAGTGCGCGAGATCGAGATAGGTGGTCGGCTCGTCCAGCAGCAGGATGTCGGTGCCCTGCGCCAGCGCCATGGAGATCCAGGCGCGCTGGCGCTGACCGCCGGAGAGTTCGTCCAGGGTGCGCTCGGCCAGATCGGCGACGCCGGTCTGTTCCAGCGCGGTCATGACCTCGGTCTCGTCCTCGGCCGACCACTGCCGCAGCCACGACTGATGCGGATGGCGTCCCTTCGCGACCAGATCGGCGACGGTCAGGCCCTCGGGCGCGACCGGGGTCTGCGGGAGCATGCCGACGATGCGCGCGATATCGCGGGTCTTGAGCGCGGAGATGGCCTTGCCGTCGAGCACGACCTGCCCGGCCTGCGGGCGCAGCAGCCGGCCGAGCGAGCGCAGCAGCGTGGACTTGCCGCAGCCGTTGGGGCCGATGATGGTGGTGACGAGACCGGGTTCGATGTCGATCGAGAGCCCGTCCACGATGACGCGGTCGCCGTAGCCGAGGGTGATGTTCTCCGCCGCCAACCGGTGGGCGGCGGTGGAAAGCGGTTTGTCCGCCATGCGAGTCACAGGGTCGCCTTCCGATTGGTGCGCACGAGCAAGTAGATCAGGAACGGTCCGCCGACGGCCGCGGTGACGACGCCGACGGGCAGATCGATGGGAAACACGGTGCGCGAGACGAGATCCGCGCCCAGCACCGCGATGGCGCCCACCAGGGCCGAGGCGATGATCGGCTCGCCGGGGGTGCGCAGCAGGCGGCGCGCGATCTGCGGCGCCGCCAGGCCGACGAAGGCCAGCGGCCCGACCGCGGCGGTGGCCAGCGCCGACGCCATGACGGCGGTGGCGAGCAAAATGCCCTGCTGGGTCTGGATTTTCACGCCGAGCATGCGCGTGGTGTCCGAGCCGAAGCGCAGCGCCGCCAGCGTCCGCGCCGAGCCCGCCGCGACCAGCACCGTGATGCCCAGGCCGATCGCGGCGGGAATCAGGGTGGACCAATCGGATTTGTTCAGCGATCCGGTCAGCCAGTGCTGGGCCATGGACGCGTCGGGCAGGCTGGCGCGGGTGATGAGCCAGCTGACCACCGCCATGAGCGCGGCGTTCACGCCGATGCCGACCAGTACCAGCCGGAACGCCATGACCCCGCTGCCGCCGCCGGCGGCGTTCTTACCCCAGGCCATCAGATAGATGCCCAGTGCGGTGACCAGGCCCGCGCCGAGTGCCGCGAGCGGAACACCCACCAGCGCAAGGGTTCCCGTGGCCGCGCCGCCGCCGACTCCGACGATCACCGCGACCGCGCCGACGCTGGCGCCCGCGGTGATGCCGAGCAGGTCGGGGCTGGCCAGCGGGTTGTGCAGGATCGACTGGGTGATCGCGCCCGCCAGACCCAGGGCCGCGCCGACCACGACGGCGGTGAGCGCGCGGGGCAGGCGGGAATCGAGGATCACGAAGCGCTGCGCGCGGGTGCCGCCGCCGCCGAGGACGTCCAGGACGCGGCCGATCGGAATCCGGAAGTCGCCGATGGCGATATCGAGCGCGAACAGCACCAGCAGTGCGGCCACCATGATCGCGATCGTCACCAGCGCGGGTACGCGCAGCACGGTCGAGAAGGCGCCCGCGCGCAGGGCGGGGCGGACCTGACGCAGGTCCTTCGCGTCCGGGGAGGTCGAGGTGCTCACAGGCTCACCAGCTTTCGGCGGCGGACCAGCAGGATGAAGAACGGCGCGCCGATGGCGGCCAGCGTGACGCCGGCCTGCAGTTCACCGGGCTGGGCGACGAGCCGCCCGACGGTGTCGGCGGCGATCAGGACGATCGCGCCGATCAGGCCCGAATAGGGAATGAGCCAGCGGTAATCGGGCCCGGTGAGCGCGCGCGCCAGGTGCGGGACGATCAGGCCGAGGAAGGCGATAGGTCCCACGGCGGCGGTGGCGGCGCCCGAGAGCAGCACCACCGCGGCGAGCCCGAGCGCGCGATTGCCCGCGAGGTTGACGCCGAGCCCGCGAGCCACGTCGTCGCCGAGGCCGAGCAGGTTCAAGCCGGGTCCGGCGAACAGCGCGATCACCGCGCCCACCGACAGGAACGGCAGGACCTGCCAGAACACCGACAGGTCGTGGCCCGCGATGTCACCGGCGATCCAGTAGCGATAGGTATTCAGGGCCGTGCCGTCCAGCAGCACGATCACATTGGTCATGGCGGTCAGGAAGGCGGTGATGGCCGCGCCGGCCAGCACCAGGCTCAGGGGACTGGCCTTGCCGCCGCCCACGGACGAGACGCCGAAGACCACCAGGCCCGCGATGAGCGCGCCCGCGAAGGCGAACCAGATGTACTGGTTCGGCGAGGTGAGCGCGAACAGGTGGATGCTCAGCGCCGCGAGGAACGCCGCGCCCGCGTTGAGTCCGAGTAATCCCGCGTCGGCCAGGGGATTTCGGGTATAGCCCTGGATGAGGGCGCCCGCCATGCCCAGGGCCAGGCCGGTGATGAGCGCGAGTCCGGTTCGGGGCAGGCGCAATTCGCGGATGATCTGCTCGGCCGAGCCCTGGGCGGGGCAGGTCAGCGGAAAGCCATCCGGACAGGTGAGGGCATCGAAGACCGTTCCCAGTGGGAGCGAACGGGATCCGAGCGCGATGGAGGCCGTGAGCGCGCACAACAGCAGCACGACGAGAAGAGCTAATCCGAACAGCCGTGGCCGTCTGGTGGTGACTACAGCGGGCACGGTGACGAATTACTCCTGATCAATTGATTGCTCATTAAGCTTGGTAAGCCTAACCTATCTTTTCGCCCCCGCTTGTACCCCTTGCCTTGCGAGGCCCCGGAACAGTCGATGAAGGAGGTTCGATGCTCGAACCGGTAACCATGTGCGCGCCGCGCGACTCCAGGGTCGCTTTCGGCAGAGCCTGTGCCCGACTGCGGAACCTGCAACCCGAACACCCGCGGGTGTATGCCGTCGCCGCCATGTCCGAACAGGGAAAACGCCGGTGGTGGCGTCTGTCGGACGGGATTCGCGAGGGCCGTATCGAACTCATGTACCGGCGTCATACCGCCGAGATGAGCAATCCCGAGATCGCCGCCGAGGTGGTGGCCACCGCGCTCATCCACGCGGTCATCGGTCGCGTCATGGCCATGGTGATCGCCGAGGGGCGGGCCTGGGATCCGGGTCTGGAGAACTTGTGGATCCATACCGACAATGATGGCGGCATCGATTGGGCGGGTCTCGCCGACACCACCATTCGCGTCATCGAGGGTGACGGCATGGCCGGTGAGCCCGGTGTGGTGACCCTGCCGTGCGAGGCCGCCATGTACGTCTGGCTGGCCCATCGCTGCGAGCCCGCGCTGCGGCTGGTGCAGGAGGCGATGGTGCGCTGCGCCGGCCTCGGCGTGCGCCGCTTCTGGTCCCTGGTCGCGGAGTCCATCGTCGGCGCGGCCACCTACGTGCCCGCCCTGGCCGGCACCGACTCCGCCGCCGGCGCGCGCCGCGGGCAGGCCATGCTGGCCGCGCTGGAGGACCGCGGCCTGCCGGTCCGCCGGAGCGTTTCGGTCAGATAGACCGGTTCGCCCCCGGGCGACCGGTTCGAAACCCGCTTGCGTGCGCCACCGCCGCCGCGCGCAAGCCCTGGGCGGCAACCGCTTCCGGAGCCGCCGCAGCGGCGCGAAGTCCGGCCCGGCGAGTGGGCGAGGAATGGCGCTCGCCACGAGTCCGCCGCGGTCGCTGCCGAATCACCCGGCCCGCAGTGCGCGCACGACCCGGGTGGCCAGGTCCGCGGCGAAGGCTTCGTCCATGGCCTGCCGGGTCAGGAAGTGCCGGAAATGAATCGGCGCGACCAGTGTTTCCAGCGCCAGCCGGGCGTCCGTCCCCGCCGGTAGCTCGCCGCGCGCCACCGCCCGGGTGATCATCACCTCGTTGTGCGCGTTGCGCTGCTCCCAGAAGGTGTTTCGCGCCGCGACGATCTCGTCGGAGTCGGTGACGAAAGCCAGCGCCCGGGCCAGGCCGTTGCCCAGGGGCGTGTCGAGATAGGCGATGAGCCCGGTGGCGAACGCGGTCAGATCGCCGTGCAGGCTGCCGGTGTCCGGCAGCGGCAGCGTGCGCTCGCTCGCGGTGAGCATGACGTCCAGGACGAGATTCTCGCGGGTGCCCCAGCGCCGGTAGATCGAGCTGTCCCGCACCCCCGCGCGCCTGCTGATGTCGGGGATGCCGACCTTGTCGACGCCGAGTTCGGCGACGGCGTCCAGCACCGCGTTGTGCACGGCTTCGGTGACTTTCGCGGCCCGCCCGCCGGGCCGGCGCTGGGTTCCGGTGTCCTCGGCGGCGGTCATGCCCCGAGCTTAAAGCAGAAACTCTTGCTTTTGCACCTCGCCGGTCTCTACTCTCGCTTAAAGCAGAAGATTCTGCGATTCGAGAGCGAGAGGCCCGACGATGTCGTCCCTGCTGGAATTCGGACAGCGCGCGCTGGTCAGCGCACTCGCGCTGACCCACACCACCGAACGAGCGGCCCACCACCGGGGCGTCGCCCCCTTCCTGCCCCGATTGTTCGCCGACCGATTCACCCACCTGGGCGGGTTTCCCGCGGAGGAATTCCGGCGCAGGCTCGACGGCTGCCGGTCCTTCGAGGACGCCCGGTGGGCCGGCTACTGGGGCGGTTTCGCCGACGAACAGCTGACCCGCGCCGACGCCGCCCTCGCGCAGTTGGGCGGTCCGTGCGCCGCCCGGCTGTTCACCGACGCGGTGCCCACCGCGCTCGGCGAGCTGCTCGCGCCCGCGGTGACCCTGCTGGCCGACCGGGGTCCGGTGGCCGATCCCGGTGCGGCACAGCGGTTCTGCGCCGAGAACCCGGGGCACGCTGATGCCGCGACCGCCCTCGACGCGCTGATCAAGGCGCTGGTCTACGAATTCGCGGCGGCCTGGCCGGGCGGGAGCCCGGCCCGCCTGCGCGCCTACGAGCGTTCGCACCGCCTGTGCGAGGTGCTGGTCGCCGCCCTGGCGCCGGCCATGGGAGTCAGCGTCGAGGTGCTGCACATCCCGGTCGGCGGCGGCGAACGCGTGCGCGGGATGCTGGTCCTGCCCGCGGACGCGGGCGCCGCGCCCGTTCCCACGGTCCTGGTCAGCAACGGGCTCGAGGGCACGATCGCCGAGGTGCTGCTGCCGCTGCTGGCGCACCGCGACCTCGGGTTCGGCATGTTCGTCATGGAGATGCCCGGCACCTACTCCTACACCGCGCCGCTGAGCGACGCGGCCGACGACGTGTACGCGGCCGTGCTGGACCACCTGGCCGCCGACCCGCGAGTGGACCCCGGCCGACTGGGCATGCTGGGCTTCAGCTTCGGCGCCTACTGGACGGCGCGCACGGCGGCCATCGATCCCCGCCTGAAGGTCGCGGTGGCCAACGGCCCGCTCACCCACCGCAGTTTCGGGCCGGGCAACGCGATCGGCATGCCCGAGATCATGGTGACGGCGCTGGCCACCACCCTGGGCGCCACCGGGACCGCCGACCTGTCCCGCAGGTTGGCGAAACTGTCACTGGCGCAGCACTATCGCCGCATCGATGTGCCGCTGCTGGTGATCAACGGCGCGCGCGACACCCTGGCCGATACCCGGGACTCGGTCGATCTCGCCGCCGGGGCGCCCGACGCGCACCTGGTGCTCTACGCCGACGACGATCACTGCGCCATGGGGCACGCCGAGCACTGGGCGGAGCTGTCGGCACGGTTCCTGGCTGACCACCTGGGTACGCGCACCCCGGCCGGGAGCGTGCGATGAACCCGCCCGCACTGCCCCGGGTGCGGCGGGTCCTCGATCACGCCCGGCATCGCTTCGACACCCGGATCGACACCGGATCGGGCTGGCGCTCCTACGGCGAATCCGACCGTGCGGCCGGGCTTTCCGTGCCCGAACCCGCCTTCACCACCGATTTCGAGATGGCGCGGTACGACGCGCTCGGGCTCGCGGACGGGGTCGAGGTGCTGCCGGTGTGCCCGGTGTCGTTCCGCGACTTCATGCTCTTCGAAGAGCACGCCGTGGACGCGGCCCGCGGCATGGCCGCGCGGTTCGTCCCCGCCGGCTACCGGCTCGGGCGGGTGTACGAGACCCTGGTCCGCCGGACCTTCCCGCCGTTCCGCCCGCCCGCGCTCTGGTACCGCGAGCCCATCTACTACATGTCCAACGCGCAGACGATCGTGCCGTCCGGGGTGCCGATCGCCGCCCCGCCGTACAGCCGCGCTCTGGACTTCGAGCTCGAGCTGGGGGTGATCCTGGGCGCGCCGCTGCGGGACGCGACCGTGGAGCAGGCCGCCGCCGCGATCGCGGCCGCGGTCGTCATCAACGACTTCTCCGCCCGCGACGTGCAATTGGCCGAGATGCGATCGGGTTTCGGGCCGCAGCGCGCCAAGCACTTCGTGACCTCCATGTCCGCGACCGCGGTGATCGGCCCCGGAGTCGCCGACCGGCTCGGCGACCTGCGCGGCTCGGTCGCGGTCAACGGAAAGGTGTTGTCGCGGACGGGAACCCGAACCATGCGCTATTCGCTGCCCGAGGCCATCGCGCACGTGTCGCGCGGCGAGCAACTCTATCCGGGTGAACTATTCTCCAGTGGCACCCTGCCCGGCGGGTGTGGAATGGAGCTGGGCCGATGGCTTGCTCCCGGCGACGATCTGCGCCTGGAGCTCGAGGGGATCGGGGTCATCGAACATCGGATCCAGGAATAGTTGAGGCACTGTGAAAATCGATCAGGTTTCCGACTCCGTCTACGTGGTGGCCGGAACGAACGTGAACTGGGCCCTGGTCAGTGACGGCTCGGGGGTCACCGTCATCGACGCCGGCTATCGCTCCGACAGCGCCGACGTGCTGTCCTCGATCCGGCAGATCGGGCACGAGCTCAGTGATGTGGCGGCCGTGCTGATCACGCACGCGCACCTCGACCACATCGGCGGCGTGCCCGCGCTCGTCGCGAATACCGGCGCGCCCGTCTACACCGGCGCGGAGGAGGTGCGGCACGCCAAACGCGAATACCTGCAGCAGATCACGCCGCTCAGCATGGTCAAACAGCTCGCCACCGGCCGGGGCCGCGGCTGGGTCGCGCACACCCTCGTCGCCGTGCGCGGCCACATCGGCATGCGCATTCCGGAGGCGACCGAGGGCGACACCGCCACCCTGGCGGCGCTGCCCGGCGGCATCGTCGCGGTGCCGACCCCCGGGCACACCAGCGGGCACACCGCGTACCTGATGCCGTCCGAGGGCGTGCTGTTCAGCGGTGACGCGCTGGTCACCGGGCATCCGCTGGTCGAGCGGACGGGCCCGCAGATCCTGCCGGAGTTCTTCAATCACGACGAGGCGGAAACCCTGCGCACGGCAGCCGGATTGGCGAGCCGACCGGCCAAGGTGCTGGTTCCGGGCCACGGCTCGACCATCGCCTTCGACGGGGCGAGCATCGCCCGCGCGCTGACGCCGTAGACGGTACGGGGGCCGACGTCGTAGTACGTCGGCCCGAACCACTCTCGGCGCTGTGCGGCCGAAAAGCCCGGCCGCACCGCGCGCACCGTCAGCTGCTCAGATCCCGGAATCGCTTGACCGCCAGCGGGAAGAACACCGCGATCAACCCCAGCGGCCACAGCACCGCGAGCAGTTCCGCGTGCGTGGCCGCCCAGGAATCACCGGCCGCGACCGGATTCCCGAACAGTCCGCGAATCGCGGTGGCCGTGGCCGACATCGGATTCCACTGCACCGCCGTGCCCAGCCAGGACGGCATCGACTCGGGCGAGGCGATGGCATTGGACAGAAAACTGATGGGCCACACCAGAATCTGCACCGTCTGCACCAGCTCCGGCTTGCCCGCGACCATGGCCAGGTAGATCCCGATCCACAGCATGGCGAAACGCAGCAGCAACAGCAGGCCCAGCGCCGCCAGGAAGGACGCGAATCCGGCGTGCCAGCGCCAGCCGATCGCGTACCCGACCGCCACCATGACCGCCAGCCCCACCGCCGACTGGAGCATGTCCGCCACGCTGCGCCCGACCAGCACCGCGCCCGAATGCATGGGCATGGAACGGAATCGGTCGATGACGCCCTTGCCCAGATCCTGGGTGACCGAGGTCATGGTCGCCTCGAGCCCGAAGGCCATGGTCATGGTGAGCATGCCGGGGACCAGGAACGAGGTGAAGTCCCCGTCGATGCCGCGGCCGCCGCCGATGAGATAGCTGAACATCACCAGCAGCATCACCGGGAACACCAGCCCGACCACCACCTGCACCGGCTGGCGCGCCCAGTGCGCGAGTTCGCGCCGGGTCATGGTCCAGCAGTCGGCGATCGCCCAGCTCAGCGCCGAACCCGGCGCGGGCCCGCCGCGCACGTCCGAAACCGTCGTCACGCTACGTTCTCCTTCGTCAGATGCAGGAAGACCTCGTCGAGGGTCGGCCGGCGGATCGCGATGTCCTCGGCCTCGATGTCGTTGTCCCGCAACGCTCGAACGGTGTCGGTCAGCGCGATCATGCGGTCGGTGACCGCCGCGCTGAGCAGTCGCCGGTCACGATCGACGACGACCTCTCCGGGCAGCAGCATCGCCGCGCGATCCAGGTGCGCGGCGTCGTGCAGGACCACGTCGATGCGGTCGCCGCCGGTCCGGGATTTGAGTTCGTCGGCGGTGCCCTCGGCGATGGCCCGGCCGTGATCGATCACCGTGATCCGATCGGCGAGCTGATCGGCTTCCTCCAGGTACTGGGTGGTCAGCAGCACGGTGGTGCCGCCGTGCACCAGCGAGCGCACCGCGTTCCACACCTCGTTGCGCCCGCGCGGATCGAGTCCGGTGGTGGGCTCGTCCAGGAACAGCACCTCCGGTTCGGAGATGAGCGAGGCCGCCAGATCCAGGCGCCGGCGCATGCCGCCGCTGTACTGCTTCACCGCCTTCGAGCCGGTGTCGGCGAGTCCGAACCGGACCAGTAGTTCGTCGGCGCGCACGCCCGCGCGCCGCGCGCCCAGGTGGTAGAGCCGCCCGAACATCTCCAGGTTCTGCCTGCCGCCGAGTTCCTCGTCGACCGCGGCGTGCTGCCCGAGCAGTCCGATGCGGGTGCGGGCCGCGTCGGGCCGGGCGCGCACGTCGATGCCGGCGACTTCGACCCGGCCTTCCTCGGGCCGCAGCAGCGTGGTCATGATGCGGACGGCGGTGGTCTTGCCCGCGCCGTTCGGGCCGAGGACCGCCTGCACGGTGCCGGCGCGTACGCGCAGGTCCAGGCCGTCGAGCGCCTGTTTGCCGCCGTACCTCTTTCGTAAGCCTTCGACGTTGATCGCCAGGTGGGAATCGGACAAGAAACACCCCGTGGAGTCGGTTGGCCGCGTTCGACCGGAGGTGCTCCGGCGCTGGAGGACCCCTGATTAGTCAAACTTGATTACCAATCCACGCTAGCCCGGTCGCCCGCAACTAGTCAAGCTTGATCAGTGCTAGCCTGATCGCACTCGGCCCCGAAGGAGACACCCCATGTCAGCGATCCGACTGCTGGTCCTCGGCGCGGTTCGCCAGCACGGACGCGCGCACGGCTACCAGGTGCGCAACGATCTCGAGTTCTGGGGCGCGCACGAATGGTCCAACGCCAAGCCTGGGTCGATCTATCACGCGCTCAAGCAGATGGCCAAGCAGGGACTGCTGCTCGCGCACGAGGTCGCGCCCAGCACCGCCGGTGGCCCGCCCCGGGTGGAGTACGAGCTCACCGAGCAGGGCACCGCGGAATACCGTGCCCTGCTGCGCGAAGCGCTGACCTCGTACGACCAGAAGATGGACATGCTTTCGGCCGCAATCGGATTCATGGTCGATCTGCCGCGCGCGGAGGCCGTGGCCCTGCTGCGCGAACGCATTTCGGCGCTGGAAACCTGGCGGTCCTCGGTTACCGAGCACTACGTCCCCGAGGACGGCCCGGGGCAGCTCGGCCACATCGGCGAGATCATGAACATGTGGGTGCACTCGGCCGACAGCGAGGCCGCCTGGACCCAGGGCCTGATCGACCGGATCGAGGGCGGCGCCTACGTATTCGAGGGAGAGGGCGACCCGTTCGTCGGCATCCTCGCCGACGACGAACCGAACCCCTTCGCGACCGGACCGCACCCCGGCGACCTGCGCTGATCCACCCGTCGCACCCGTGCCGTCGTGAGATCCGAAGGGCCGCTACGATCCTCGCGTGGGGATTGTGCGCACCGTGGCGATTCGGGTACTGGCGCCGTACGAGCAGGCGTATCCGGCCATCGAACACGGTATGGACGTACTCGGCGTGGAGATCATCCGGCGTGGGAATCCGCTGCTGGCGCAATCCAAGCGCTCGCTGCGCAAGAACCGCTGGGCCGCAACGCTGTCGGCGGGCTTCCGGCCCGAGAGCCCGTCCTCGACGATCATCGAGTGGACCGTGGACATGATGGGCAGCAAGCACATCGAGCTCATCGACGAGATCGCCGAGGCCGCCGGGCTGCCCGTCGACGACCACGGTCTCGCGGCCGCCCTCGACCGAATCGGCACGCTGGGCTGGCTTTTCGGCCGTCGCGAGGCGCGTTCGCTGGCGGAGTACATCCGTCTGGACGAGTACGTGGTCGAGCTCGCGCAGGGTCTGTTCGACGATCAGGCCCAGGGGATGCTGGTGCTGACCACGCGCCGGCTGTTCTTCTTCGACAAGGGGCTGCTGAGCGCCACGGTGGAGGAGTTCTCCTTCGACGCGATCGTGGCGCTGGGATTCTCGACCCAGCCGGGCGGGGAGACGATCACCATTTCGACGTCGCGCTGGATGGCGTCGGTGGCGCAGATCGCGCACGGGCGGGGTGAGGCGTTCGTGGCGGCCTTCCGGCGCGTGCGGGCCGAAGCCGACGGCGGCGGCGCCCGGCGCGCGCCCGTGGGGGACATCGCCGAGCACCTGCGGGCGCTCGGGGAGCTGCGGGGCGCCGGGGTGCTGACCGAGGCGGAGTTCGCGGCCAAGAAGGCCGAACTGCTCGCGCGGATGTAGGCGGCCGGGCGGGTACTTCAGGAGCGGATCGCGACGGGGTCGGCCGCGGGTCAGTGCGTGTCGGTGGGCAGCGCCAGCATCTGGAAGGTCATCACCAGTGCGCCGAGCAGGCCCGCGGTGCCGGTCAGGGCGGTGAGCGCGGAGCCGGTGAGCAGGGTCAGGCCGAGGAAGAAGAACAGGCACAGGGCCAGCGCCACGGTGGTGCTGGTGCGATCGATCCTCGTCGTATTCCGGGTGTGATTACGTGAGTCGATGATCATGTACTAAGCGTTCCCCACGAGATTATTTATCAAACCGTGATTGGTGAAAACCCTCGATCGAGACCGGTGTCATTGCAGGTCAGGGGCGATTAATTCGCGGTGATTCGGGCAGATCGCCCGGTGTGGGCCATGTCGCGCCGAGTTGTTTCGATGCGGGCGGACGGGGTACAGATTAGAAATACCCACGTTTTGTACGGGATACCGCACCGAGGGGCTGATTATGTCAACTGAATACCCCGCACGACCCGCCGACACCCGCCACGACCGCAGCACGAACGACTCCTACGACCACCTCGAGCCCTGGCTCGGCAAGCTCGCCGCGCTGGATCCGCAGGACCCCGAACGGGCCCGCCTGCGCGAGGACATCATCGCCAAGGCCATACCGCTGGGCGAGCACATCGCGCGTCGCTACGCCGGCCGCGGTGTCGAGTACGAGGATCTCGCGCAGATCGCCGCCCTGGGCGTGGTGCTCGCGGTGGACCGGTTCGACCCGGACCACGGGTCGTCCTTTCTCGGCTACGCGATTCCGACCGTCATGGGCGAGGTCAAGCGCTACTTCCGGGACAGCACCTGGGCCGTGCGCGTGCCGCGCCGGTTCAAGGAGCTGCAGCAGCAACTCGGCACGGCGATTCCGCAGCTGGCCCAGCGCCTCGAACGCGAGCCCACCGCTCGCGAGCTGGCCGAGCACCTCGACGCCGACCTGTACGAGATCACCCAGGCGCTCATCGCCCGCAACAGCCGCACCGCCGACTCGCTCGACACCCGGGTGACCGGTACCGAGGACGGCGCCACCTTCTCGCCCGCGGACACCATCGGCGATCTCGATCCCGGCTACGCGCTCATGGAGGATTCGCTCACCGCCGGCCCGCTGCTGGCCGAGCTGCCCGAGCGCGAGCGCCGCATCCTGATCCTGCGCTACGGGCAGGAGTTGACCCAGGTGCAGATCGCGCGGGAACTCGGCGTGTCCCAGATGCAGATCTCGCGCATTCTGTCGCGCGTGCTGACGGATCTGCGCACCCGCGCGCTGCAGGCGGCGTAGGTCTCACGCGGCGGGGCGAAACCCCGAATGACCCTGCCGCCGTGTGTTTTCGGCCAGTTCGATGAATTCGTCCAGGGCGGCCAGCGCGGACCACTCGTTCCGCGCGACGAGGCCGGGGAATCGATCCGAACGGGCGACGTAGGCGGCCTCGTCCGCCGACCAGCTCACCCGCACCGCGGGCGCCCAGTCGGTTCGATCGATGGTGTTCATGGTGGTTTCCTGTTCTCCCACAAGCGGTTCAGGCCCTCGATTCAACCTTCGCGGCCGCGCCGGGTGGCGGGTCCTTACGGATCTCGAAGCCCCGGGTACGGATATTTTCCGCTTTCCTTACGGGTCTCACGCGGTGGCGGTTGCCACGGGACCTATCCACTGCCGGACGTGCACGAACTTTCGGCGGCGGTCGAGCCCCGGCCGCCGTGGCTAAGGGTAACCTTAGTTTGTTCATGGTGGGGATGCGAGATCGGCACACCGTGTCCGCCACCCGCCCCCGTCGCCGAAGGTGATCGCGGATTTCGTGCGGAACTGCCGCTACACCGAGGACTGGGCGGGGCGTTGACGCGTCGCCCCGGGATCGACACGGGGAACGGGCGGGCGCGGCGCGCAGAGAGGCCCCGCAGGAGCGAAGGGGCACCTGCGGGGCCTGGTCACTGCTCCTGCCGGGGGTGCTGAGACGCAGTGACCCGCATGTGCAGCTGTGCGTTCAGTATCGGGGGCGGGGGAGCGCGGCGGGTGTGGGCCGACGGCGAGATTCGTTTCGCGCCTGGCGGGTTCGTTCGGTGGCTATCATCGTCGGCTATGCGGGGTGAGGGGTTCTGATCGGGGCGGTTCCGGTGGAGCGGACCGAAATGCGCACGCGGGAGGCCGATCCGGCGGTCGCGCTCGTCAAGAGCCTGGTGATCGATCACCGGGCCCGCGTCGCGGTCACCGCGCCGGAACGAGTGCACGTGTCGGTGAGTTCGGTGACGGCCGCGGGACTCGGCTCGGATCTGCTGCGCTTCTCCGGGATCAGCTATCACGCCGAGGGCGAGCCCTCGGCCGAGCTGCTGGCGGCGGTGCTGCTCTCGGGCAGCGGCACCCTGTCCGCGGCCGGAACCGACCTGGTCCTCGCGCCGCGCGACATGTTCCTCGCGCCCATGGAATCCGGCTGGGCGACCGATCTGCAGGACATGGTCTACGCACTGGTGCGCTTCCCACCGGCCGAGGTGGCCGAGCACGCGGCCGACCTCTGCGGGCCCGCCGACCGGCCGCTGCGCTTCCACGCCCTCTCACCCGTGCCGGGCACCGAACGCTTCTGGGCCGACACCTGCGCCTACCTGTACCGGCAACTGGTGTCCTCGGGCATCGACGAGATCAACACCCTGGTCCTGCACGGCCTCAAACGCCTCACGGCCACCGCGCTGCTCGCCAGCTTCCCCAACACCACCATGACCGCGTCCTACATCCCGGGCCCCGGGCCGACCCCGTCGGCCACCGTGTGGCGCGCGGCCCGGTTCATCGACGATCACGCCGCCGAACCCCTTACCCTCGAACGGATCGCCGCCGAGGCCCGGGTGACCCCGCGCGCCCTGCAGGCCGGTTTCCGCCGCCACTTCGACACCACCCCACTGGGCTATCTGCGCCGCGTGCGCCTGGAACACGCGCACCGCGACCTGCGGGCGGCCGACCCCACCCTGGGTGCGACCGTCGAAAACATCGCGGCCCGTTGGGGTTTCCCGCACCCGTCGCGCTTCGCGGCCCAGTACAAACGGGCCTTCGGGGTGCTTCCGAGTCACACCCTCCGTTCGTGACAAGTGGCGGCCGAGTCACGCGCTCGGCTCGCGAAGCGTGACGTCCCGGCCCCGCACCGGGCGCGTGAGGTGTTCTGTCGCACCGTGTTTCGGGCCGCCGATGTGCGCGGCGTGCCGTGGCCGACGGAGATGCCGGGCGTGATGCCCTCGAATCGTGCGTGCGAATCAGGCCGGGTAGCGGGACCATCCCGCCGCGGTGACCGCGGCGTCCAGGGCCTCGAGGCCGAAAGCGTCCACCGGACCCAGGGCGCCGGCGCCGCGCAGCCCGCCCTCCAGCGCCGTCTGCGCGCCCCAGGCGAGGATCGCCGCGGTGAAGTCGTAGGGGTCGCCGCCCGCGAGAGTCACCGTGGCCGCGGTCTTTCCGCTCGCGTCCCGCGCCTGCGCCACCGCCCAGGTCCGGGTGCGCCCGCGGGATTCGGCCCCGGGCCCGCCGGTCGATCCCTGCACGGCGCGCGCCAGGACGCCGTTGAGGCCCCGCGTGAGCACGGGCACCTTGCCCGCGGCCGCGATCAGCCCGGAGCCGGCGCGCAGTCCCTGTGCCGCGAGGGTCGGCAGGCCCAGGTAAACCCCGGCCTCGCGCAGGCCCGGATACGAACGGGTGAGCGCGAGATGCTCCGAACCGGGAATCGACACTCCCGTCCGGGCGGTCCCGGCGACGTCGAACGTGTGCAGCCGCGCGCCCGAGCGTTCGGTGACGATCCGCCCGTCGCGCAGCGCGAAGCCGGGTTCGAACAGCATCCCGGCGATGGAGGCGCGGGTGCCCCCGCTGGTGCGCGGGTTGTCGGCGAAGTAGCCGATGTCGACGCGCACCGCGCCGGGCGCCGACGCCAGGGCCAGCCCGGCGGCGAGATTGCCCGGGACGTAATCGAATCCGAACGCGGTGAGCAGGGCCGAGCCGGCGGCCCGGGCCCGCTCGTCGTGGTCGAACACGGTGCGGATGAAGGGCCCCTCGCCGGTGGAATCGAGGTAGTGCGCCCCGGCGTCGATGGCAGCGGCCAGCGCGGGCCCGCCGTAGCGCAGGAAGGGGCCGACCGTGCTGACCAGGACGTCGCCCGGTTCGAGCAGGGCGCGTACCGACGCGGGGTCGGCGACATCGGCGACGGCGGTGCGCGCGCCGCCGAGATCGGCCGCGAGCTTCTCCAGGGCGGTCGCGTTCCGCCCGGCGAGCACCGGTGAAACTCCGCGCGCGACAAGGGCTTCGACCGTCAGTCGTCCCGTGTAGCCCGTCGCCCCGAACACCACGATCTTCGCCATCGCCGCCTCCTCGCCGTTTGTCGTATGTCTAGCACGACGGTTGTGAGATGGATAGAGCCGGAGTCTCTTATTGCCTACATCTTCGCCAGCCGCGCCATGACGAAGTTGTACAGACCGTAGGTGATGATCCCCAGCCCCGCCGCCACCAGCAGCGCCGCACCGTAGGGCTGCGCGCCGAGGGTCTTGAGCGCCCCGTCCAGCCCGGCCGACTTGTTCGGATCGGACTGGCTCACGGCCAGGATCACCAGCGCCCCGATAGCCCCGATCGCGAGTCCCTTAGCGATGTACCCGGCCATGCCGAGCCGCTCCACCGTCTTGCTCGGCGAGCCCTTCAGGTCCTTCAGGAAGCGCTTGGTGGCCCCCTTGTACACGTGGTAGCCGCCGACTCCGATGATCACCAGGCCCGCGACGATCAGCACGACGGTGCCCGCGGTGTTCTCCATCAGCCGCGCGGTGACGCTCTTGCTCTCACCACTGCTGGACTTGCCGCGCCCCCGGGCGAAACCGAATGCGGTGAGCGCGAATCCGAAGTAGATCACCGCGACGGCCGCGGCCTTGATCCGGTGCACCGCCTCGGACTTCGCGTCGTCCGAGCGCGGCTCGGATGCTTTGCCGAACACCGCTTCGGTCAAGCGCCACAACGCCATCAGGACGAAAGCGACCACCCCGATCCACAGGGCAAGTCCGCCACCGGGTTTCGCGGCCAGCTCGGCCATGGCCCCGGATTGGTCGGCGGCCCCGCCCCCGCCGCCGAAGGCGAGTCGGATGGCGATGTACCCCACGAACAGGTGCACGATTCCGCTCATCACGAATCCGGCCCGGGCGAATCGCGCGAAATACGGGTGCTGCGCCATCCGCTCGACCGTGGACGACGAATACGAGTTGTCAGGCCTGCCGGTCCGGGTAGACGGTTCGGTCATCGAAAATCCTTTGATCCCATACGAACTGGACCGTCAGCGCATACCCGGGCAGGGACCGGTGAAACAGGCGCGGCGCGAACGCCGTCCACCGCCCGCCACCGCCGTTTCGACGCGGCGCCGGCGGGTAACACCTCGTCGAACCCGTGCCCATCGAGAATGGAAGTCGAGGATGAACCCAACCCCGGTCCCGCCCACCACGCCCGAGTCCGAGGATCTGCTGCCGGACGTCGATCAGCTCCGCGAGGACGCCGACGCCGCCGTGGCCGAAACGAGCGTCCGGGTCGTCGGCCGCGGCCTGCAACTGGTCCACACCGCCAAACGCCACCCCGTACCGCTCACGGCCGCGGCCGCTTCCGGCGCGGTTCTGACCTGGTGGGCGATCCGCCGCAGGCGGTCGTGAGCAGGCGATCGTGAGTGCTCGGCGCAGGCGATCGTGAGTGCTCGGCGTGTTCTCGCCCGATAGCGCGCGCCCGCGCGCCCGAACCGGTACTCGTGACCGGTTCGGGCGCGCGGGCCGTTGTCGCCGCCGGGCGGGGGAGCGGTCAGGTCAGGCGGACGTCCGCGGTGGCCAGTCCGAAGATCTTGCGGCCCGCGGACTTCGCGACGATCACCACGACCGCCGATCTGGTCTCCGGATCGAGCGACTTGATCCGCCCGGTGAACTCGACGGTGCCCGCCGAACCCGCTTCGATGACCGTGTAATTCGAGAGCCGGACCCCGTACCTGGTCATGGCGCCGGGGTCGCCGAGCCAGCCGGTGACGAATCCCGCGCCCAGGCCCATGGTGAGCATTCCGTGCGCGATCACGTCGGGCAGGCCGGCGAGGGTCGCGACGCCGTCGTGCCAGTGGATGGGGTTCGCGTCGCCGGACACGCCCGCGTAGTTCACCAGATCGCCGCGGGTCAACCGGACGGTCCGCGCGGGCAGTTCGTCGCCGACGGCGACCTCGTCGAAGCGGAGCGTGGTCCGGGGTTCGCGGGTGCGCGAGATATCGGACAGTGCGGCAACGCCTTCCGCGGGCGGCACGATCTCCTCGTTCCCGGTGACGCCGCCGGCCCGCGAGGCGGTGTCGAGCCCGGTCATGATGACCCGGTCGATGGTGTCGCTGACGTCGGTGTTGACGTCCTCACCGGTGAGCCCGACCACCGTGGTGTGCATGACCTGTGCGATGTCGCCGTCCCGGTCGAGGAACGTGTTGGTGATGGTGAGCAGGTCCTTGCCGGCGATGCGCCGCACCGAGGACAGTTCGACATCGCTGATCAACCGGTCTCCGGCGAGCACGGGCCGGTGCATCTCGAAGACCTGATCCGTCTGCACGACCACGTCGTAGCCGTTCATGAGGGTGTCCAGCAGCCTGCGATTGGCCAGCATGGCGGTGGTCGAGATGAACGTGGTCGGCGCGATGAGACCGGTGTAGCCGAGTTCGGCCGCGGCGGCGTCGCTCCAGTGCGCGGGATTGAAATCCTGCACCGCGCGGGCGTACTCGCGGATCTTCTCCCGCCCGACCTCGTAAAAGTCCTCGACCCGGTAGCGATGTCCCACCAGTCCGGCCACGTCGAACGCTGCTTCCACCAAACTCCTCCTCCATCAGGATTGCCGTCACTCGTAACCGGAATCGCCCCAACCGGATTCGCGAGTGAAAACCCACCTTCTCACACGGGGTCCCGGCGCCGGTGCGATCCGGGGCATTCCTCGAGGCGTAAGGCGCTGACCAGCAACTCTTCTCCGGAGGGCGCGGGAATTCGGCGTGCGGGCGGGCCGTGCGAGGTCCTGAGATCAACGCCCGAAACCGGACTGTGTACAACTGACGCGAAGAACATCCGCGTTCGAGGACGCCAGCGCACCTACCGGAGGGATGATCGTGGCACGGAAAGTGGTCGTCAACATCATTGATGACTTCGACGGCGAATCGACGGCCGACGAGGCCGTCCTATTCTCACTCGACGGCATCGACTACGAGATAGATCTGTCGAGCGAGAACGCGGCGGCGTTGCGCGAGGTGTACGCGCCGTGGATCGCCAGCGCGCGCAAGATTCGCGGCAGCACCCGCCGCAAGGCCGCGACGGCCACCCCCACCCGGTCGACGGCCGACCGGCAGGAGAGCACCGCGGCCCGCGAATGGGCACGCGCCCAGGGCCTGCCGATCTCCAGCCGCGGCCGGATTCCGGTCGAGGTGCTGGAGTCGTATCGGGCCGTCGCGAGTTGAGACACCCGGCGCGGTGACCCCCGGCCGCTGCTGGGCCGGGGGTCCCTGCGTGAAGCGAAACCCGAAGCGCCGCTACGTCACGGGTCGCCCGTGACCACCACCGAGCGTCCGAGCTCGCTCGGCCATGCTCGCCAGGTGCGCACCGGCGGTGTGCGCCCGGCCACCGGCGGCGGCCATCGGTGCGGGGACGGCCCCTGATCCGGTTCCGCGCGTGCCGGTTTGCGTCGCGGCCATCGAATAGCGTTCGTGCCCGCGAGATTTCGTGACCAGTGTCGCGAGACCACCCGCCGCGGCGGCGATCAGGAGCCCGATCGGCAGTGCCCACCATTTCGCGGCGGAGTCCGATCCGGTGCCGGCCGCGGGGCCGGTCGCCATCGAGTCACCGGGCGGCGCGCCCGGTGTGGAGACATCCAACCCGCCCAGCTGTCCGGCGATCGCCGCGGGCACGGTGACGAAACCGTCCGCCTCGCTCCAGGAGATCTGCACCGGTTCGCCGTTCTGCCCCGTGAAGCTCTGGCTGTACACACCGTTCGCGAGCGTGGTGTCGCTCGTCGGTGCGCCCAGCACTCCGTCGGTCGCGTCCAGGTGTGACCACGCGGTGCGAATCGGGCCGCGCACCAGCCACGCGCCGTTCTGCGGGCTCCACTGGATCGTGGCCCCGTCGGGTGCGGAGAACTCGCTGAAGCGCGCGGTGCCCGCGACAGCGACGTCCGACTCGTCGTTGGTGGGATAGCCGAGCCCGGCGTCCGCGCCGCCGAGGGCGAGGTACTTGTCCAGGATGGCGCCGTACATCACCCGCGCGCCGGTATCGGCGGAGTAGATGATCTTGCCGCCCCGATAGTCCTGCGCCGCGCCGTCCGGCCCGAAAGCGTAGACGCCGCCGACCTTTTCACCGAGCGGTGTGGACGCCCCGCCCTTGTCCCGGTAGTGGTCGTCGATCGCCGATTCCGCGCCCGCGGGCTGCGCTCCCGCCGCCGGACCGACCAGTGCGCCGGCGCCGAGGATCAGCGCGGCGCAGGCCGCGGCCCCGGCGAACGACCTCCGCCACCCGTTCACGACGGCGCCCCCGTCTTCGGCCGCGTCACCAGTCCCAGCACCGCGGAGAACGCCGCGCCCACCGCGCCGCCGCCGGCGACCTGGGCGAGGATCTGACCGAAATCCAACCCGCTGCCGGTGGTGGATTCGATGATCGCGCCGGTGATTCCGCCACCGATCGCGCCGGCGAGACCGTGGACGAGCGGCCCGAAGGGGCTGCGCGATCCACCGACTCCGCCGCCGACCGCACCGCCGAGCAAACCCAGCAGCCATTCCATGATTCCTCCTGGTTGTCAGCTGATCGGGAATGGAAAGCTATGCGCGCCTGTCGTTGTCGTCGATCCAGACCTCCGTGGCCTCGATGTGTCCCGCCGACCGGGCGCGTTCGCGCTCGGCGTCGGCCACGAGCCGTTCCTCGGTGATCGGCAAACTCTCGGCGCCCGCGTGGCCATAGGTCAGCGGGGTGTCCTCGTCCCGGACGCGCTGCGCCCGGGACGAGGACACGCCCCGGCGCTGGCCGCCGCGGTAGTACGTGATCAGCGCCTGCTCGTCCTGCGGCTCGAGCATTCCGTCGTGTTCGAGGTGCGGCGCCGCGCGCACCTGTTCCCGGTCGGCCCGCACCCGCAGCGAGTTGTCCGCGGGCTGGTATTCGGCGCCGTCCAGCGGCGCCAGGGCCTGCTCACCGCCCATGCCCGTGCCGATCGCCGCCCACGTCGCGGTCCCCGATTCGTTGTCGATGTAGAAGCCCTCGACCGGGCCGATCTCCGCGCCCGCCGCGTCTCGCGCGATGCAGCCGATCAATGATTCCAGCGTCTTCGCCATGATTCGTCCTCCGGTTGGGCGGCGGTCCGGGGCGAGGTCGGCCCGGTCGGAGCGCCGCGATGGAAACGATCCGGTGTCAGCGTGCTGCGATAACGCGCATACCCGGCCGGAATGCTGTCAAACATCCAGCTAACGATTGCGGTGGGTTCGCGGGCGGGTGCCCCGGTCGGGATGCGAATTGGTTGCGAAGTCGATCTTTCCTGGCGAAACGGTGAAGTTCGTTCCGGCATCGGCCCTAAAATTGCCTATGCGGAAACTGATAGCTGCTCTGCCCCTCGTGTTCGTCCCGATACTCGTGGCCGGATGCAACTCGGGGCCCGGTTCTGTGAGCAAAAGTGACGTGGAATCCAAGACCGGTAGCGTATTCCACGATACGTCGCACGAAGACGCGAAATCCGTTGTGTGCGAAGGTGATCTGGACGCGAAGGTGGATGCCACCCAGAAGTGCGCCATCACGTCCGGCGACGGTCAGGTCTGGTCCGTCGTGGCCAAGGTGACCAAGGTGGAAGGCGATACCGCCTACTACGATCTCGACATCACGGACAAGTACGTCGCCCCCGACGACGTGGCCTCCAATGTCTCCAACTTCTACCAGGAACGAGTGGGGCTCGCCCCGCAGTCCTCGAGCTGTACCGGCCTCCTGCGCGGAGCGACCGGCACCAGCATTCGCTGCGTGGTAACCGAGAACGACGGCACCCGGTGGGGAGTCACCGCGACCACCACCAACGTCGAGGGCGATCAGGTCAACTACGACATGATCGTCGACGACCAGCCCCTGGCGGGCTAGCCGCCCGGCGGCAACCCGGCGCCCCTCGGGGCGGCGGGCTGCGTCGCGGCCTTCCGAAACCCGAAACCCGAAACCATGCTGCGCAAGCCCCCGGGGGAGGTCTTGCGTGGTCTTCGCACCGGTCATATTCTGAACGCCATTCAGATTTAAGTATGGCAAACCTAAGTTCGATCCGATCGCGACGATCGCCGCCGCGGGGGAAGTGCTGAGGCAGGAGTGATATGACCGCATCACCGACATCGGCCGCCGCGCCCGGCGAGGTCCGGCCCGCGCCGCCGCCGAAGCCCGGCGACCCTGAGCCCGCGAGCGCCGGCGCGCCGAATCCGGACGCGTCGGACACCAGGGCGCACCAGCGGGCGGGCGCGCGGGCGCTGGCGGACCTCATGCGGCCGGTGTCCGCGCAGTTGGGCCTGGCCCGGCTGCTCGCGGTGGTGTCCGGCGCGCTCGCCGTCGTGCCGTACATCGCGCTCGTGCACATCGGCGACGTCCTGGTCACCGCCCATACCGCGGGTGTGGATGTGGACGGCGACGAGGTGTCGCGCTGGCTGCGAATCCTGCTCGGGGCCTTCGGACTTCGGCTGGGCATCTATTTCGTCGCCCTGCTGGTCACCCACCTGGCCGACGCGCGGCTCGGGCACCTGATCCAGGAACGCATGGTGCGACGGTTCGCCCGGGTGCCGCTGGCGTGGTTCACCGCGACCAACTCCGGACGGGTACGCAAGGCCCTGCAGGACGAGATCGGGACGATCCACCACCTCATCGCGCACCAGCCGGTCGACGGCACGAACGCCGTCGTCATGCCGGTGGCGCTGGCCGTCTACGCGTTCGTGATCGACTGGCGGCTCGGCCTGCTCTCGGTGGCGACGCTGCCGCTGTACGTCGCCGCGATGGCGTTGTCGATGCGCGGCATGGGCGCCAAGACCGTGGAAATGGATCGGCGCCTGTCCACCGTCTCCGCCCGCATGGTCGAGTTCGTCACCGGGATCTCGGTGGTCAAGGCGTTCGGCCGGGTCGGCAAGGCGCACCGCAGCTTTCAGGAGGCCGCCGACGATTTCAATCAGTTCTACCTGAAGTGGGTGCAGCCGCTCATTCGCGTATCCGCCCTGGGCACATCGTTTCTGGCCGTCCCGCTGGTGCTGCTGATCAACATCGGCGTCGGATCGGTACTGGTGCACGGCGGTTCGGTCACCGCGCCCGATGTCCTGGCCACCGCCCTCATCGCCCTGCTGATCCCGTACGCGCTCGAGGTGCTCATGAACTCGATGTGGGCCGAGCAGCTCGCGGGCGGCGCCGCGCTGCGGATCACCGACCTGCTCGAGACGCCGACGCTGGCCGACCGCGACGCGGGAGCGGAGCCCGCGTCGAACGAGGTTGTCTTCGAGGGGGTTTCGTACTCGTACCGCTCCGGAGCGGACGCCGCGCTCGCGATCGACGACGTGAGCTTCACCCTGCGCGCGGGCACGGTCACCGCCCTCGTCGGTCCGTCCGGTTCCGGCAAGTCGACGATCGCGACACTGCTGGCGCGCTTCGACGATCCACGGTCCGGCGTCATCCGCATCGGCGGTGTCCCGGTCGGTGAGATCCCGGATCTGTACTCGCGCGTGGGATTCGTCCTGCAGGACCCCCAGTTGCTCGCGATCAGCATCCGCGACAACATCGCCCTGGGCCGCCCCGGCGCGACCGACGAACAGATCCGCGCCGCCGCCCGCGCCGCCCAGGTGCTCGACGAGATCGACGCGCTGCCCGGCGGATTCGACACCGTCTACGGGAAGGACACCGGCCTGTCCGGCGGTCAGGCCCAGCGCATCTCGATCGCCCGGGCACTGCTGGTCGACGCGCCCATCCTCGTGCTGGACGAGGCCACCGCCCTCACCGACCCCGAATCCCAGCACGAGATACAGCAGGCGCTCTCGGCGCTGGTCCGCGGCCGGACCGTCCTGCTGATCGCGCACCGCCCCGAGGTGATCAAGGGCGTCGATCAGATCGTGCTGATCGAACACGGCCGCATCCTCGCGGCCGGGACGCACGACGAGCTGCTGAGCCAACCCGGATACGCGCGATTGTGGCTGTCGGACAACGGAACTCGACCCGCCGAAGGCCCGGCACCGACCACGGGAGACCCGCGATGAACCTGCCCCTGCTCGACATCGTCCCGCGCATGAGCCGGATGATCTCCCAACCCCGATTGATGAAACCCGCGCTCGCCCTCAGCGTCGTGGCCGGGCTGACCGAGGGCCTGGCCCTGGCCGCCCTGCTGCCCGCCATCAGCGCGCTCGCCGAGGACGCCCCCGTCTGGGGGCTCGGCCTGGGAGGTTGGCTGTGCGTGCTCGCGGTCCTGGCGACCGTGGGCTTCGCGGTGAACTACGCGCAGAGCCGCTCCACTTACGCTGTCGCCCTGGACTTTCTGCGCAGCATTCACCGGCTCACCGGCGACCAGGTCGCGAAGCAACCGCTGGGCTGGTTCGCCCGGCCGATCGCGGGCAAGCTCTCCCGGATGGTCTCCACCGAACTGATGTCGGCGGGGGAGATCTTCGCGCACATGCTCGGCCCGCTGGTCGCGCGGATCACCACCGCCGGGGTGATCATCGTCGCCGCGTGGCTGTGGCACCCGCTGCTCGGGCTGATCATCACCATCGCGGTGCCGGTGTTCGCGCTGATCACGTTGCTCTCCACCGATCTCATGCGGCGCGGCAAGGCCATCCACGAGCCCGCGGAGATCGAAGTGGCCGGCCGGGTCGTGGAATACGCGCAGTGCCAGGGCGCCCTGCGCTCGAGCGGCCGCAGCACCGACTTCGCGCCGCTGACCGAGGCGCTCGATCACGCGTACGCGGCCAAGAAGCGCGGACTCTGGCTCGAATCGGCGGGCATGCTGCTCAGCGGCATGATCACCCAGGGCGTGGTCGTCGCGCTGATCAGCGCCGCGGGCTCGCTGGCGGTCGCCGGAACCCTGGAACCCGTTCCCGCTCTTGCCTTCATCGGGCTGGCGCTGCGGTTCTCCTCCACGGTATCGGCCATCACCGAAGCCGCCATCGCGCTGGAATCGCGCCGTCCGCTGCTCGACGCGCTGGACGAGGTGCTCACCGCCGAACCGCTGCCCGAACCGGCCGCGCCCGCCGTGCTCACCGCGCCCGGCTCGGTCGAATTCGACGGTGTCACTTTCGGCTACGCGCCCGGGGCCACGCCGGCGTTGCGCGAGGTGTCGCTGCGCGTGCCCTCGAATTCCATGGTCGCGCTCGTCGGGCCGTCCGGCAGCGGCAAGACCACGATGGCGCGCCTGATCAGCCGGTTCTACGACGTCGACGCCGACGCGGTCCGGGTCGGCGGCGTCCCGGTCGCCGAGCAGACCGGTGAGCAGCTGATGGCGCAGCTGTCCCTGGTGTTCCAGGACGTCTACCTCTTCGACGACACCCTCGCGGCCAATATCGCGGTCGGGCGCGAGGACGCCACCGAGGCCGAGATCCGCCGCGCGGGGGAACTGGCCGGGGTGCGCGAGATCGCCGAACGGCTGCCCGGCGGCTGGGACTCGCGCGTCGGCGAGGGCGGGCGCGCGCTGTCCGGTGGTGAACGCCAGCGCGTGGCCATCGCGCGGGCGCTGCTCAAGCAGGCGCCGATCGTGCTGCTCGACGAGGCGACCTCGGCCCTGGACGTGGAGAACGAGGCGCACGTCGTCGCCGCGATCGAGCGGCTGCGCGAACGGGCGACGGTCATTGTCATCGCCCACCGCCTGGACACCATCGCCCGCGCCGACCTGATCGTCCAGCTCGACGGCGCCGGCGCCGTGGTCGCGCGGGGCACGCACGCCGAACTGCTGGCCGCCGGAGGCACTTACGCCACATTCTGGGATCACCTGCACAGTGCGAAGGGTTGGCAACTCGCCAACCACTAGCCTGACATCCATGAGCGAACCCAGCGCGGAGCCCGTCGACCCAGCCGCCCCCGACCGGGCAGCCGGCGAGCTTCCGGCGTGAGCGCACCGCGCTGGGCCGCCGGCAAGAAGGTGGGCCGCAAGCCCGCCTTCGGCCGCGAAGACGTCGTCCGGGCCGCCATGGAGGAGGGCCTGGACACCTTCACCCTCGCCGCGATCGCCGAGCGGATCGGTGTCGGCGCGCCCGCGATCTACCGCCTCTATCCCTCCCGCGACGACATCGTCGTGGCCTGCCTGGACGCCATCGCCGCCACGATCGCGCTGCCCGAGCCCGGCATGGATTGGCGGGAAACGTTGCGGCAGTGGGCGAACGAGTGCTGGCGCATGTGCGAGGAGAATCCCCGGCTGCCGCTGGTGGTCTACTCCTACGCGCCGGCGTTCACCCGCATCACCGAGGTGCTCGAGGCGTACGGCGCGCATCTGTCGGGTCAGGGCATCACCCCGGGGCAGACCAGTTTCGCGCTCGACTTCCTCGGTGACACCGTGTTCGCCTGCCACCTCGGTGTGCAGACCATGCGCACGACCGACCCCAGCGGCGCCACCGGCCTGGATCAGGTCCGCCGGGCGCTCGCGGACAAGTCGAGCATCCTGCAGCCGCAGGATTCGTGGCAGCAGCGCGGCCTGACCGATCTCAAGATCGAATTCATCATCACCGGGCTCGAACACAACTGGCCGGAGGCCTGACCGGCGCTGCCTCCACCCGTCGCGGTGATCGGATGGCAAGCTGGGGTAGATCCCGGTTCCGGCCACCTCGACGTTGCGGAGTTTCCGATGGACGATCGCGGCACGCTACTCACGACTGAATCACCTTCCCGCACAGGACGATCGGCCGCCGAACCCGGGCGGACGAGCCGGCGGTGACCGACTTCGACATCGCGGGCTCCGAGACGCTGGCCGGGGAACTGTGGCAGCGATTCCGCCGGGAGATACCCGCGTACGCCGACATCGACGAGGCCGACACCGTGCCGTCGCTCGCCGCGGCGCTGATGCGACTGGACTCGGCGGTGCGCGAGCGCCGCGAGCTGACCGAGCCGGAGATCGAGCAGTTCCACGAGTACGGCGCCATCCGCGCCCGGCTCGGCGTGCCCCTCGAGGCGGTGCTGCGCGGGTGGCAGATCATGATCGCCGAGATCATCGAACGCGTCGGGCGCAATCAGATCTGGGTCGACCGGCCGGGGTCGACGCTCATGAACGTGCTGGTCGCGCTGCTGCGGGTGTCCGACGCCGCGACCGTCGCGCTGAGCGCCGGGCATCGCGACACCGCCGCACAGATCCAGCGCCGGCGCGACGGTCTGCGCGACGATCTGATGCGGGGCATCCTGGCGGGCCGGTTCGGGATCGATGAGCTGCGCGGCCAGGCCCAGTACCTCGGGTTGCGGCTGGACCAGCGCTACGCCGCGTTCCGGGCCATCAGCACCGAACCCGAGCACACCGAATGGCGGATTCGGCAGCAGCCCGCGTGCCGTCCGCCGCAGGGGCTGACCGCGCTGCTGGACGGTGACGTCGTGGGATTCTTCAGCGGGCCGACGGGCCCGGAGGTCGACGACGAGTTCCTCGGGATCGGGCCCCGGGTCGAGCTCGACGAACTGCCCCGATCCATTCGCATCGCCGGCCGGGTCGCCGAGACCGCGCGACTGTTCGCCCGGCCCGGCCGCCACACTCTGATCGAGCTCAGCATGCGGGCGGCGGTCGTGGGTGACGTCGAGGTCGGGGCCGCCCTGGCGGAGCGCTACCTCGAGCCCGTCCGTGACGACGACGCCTCACCGATCCTGGACACCGTCGAGTGCTACCTCTCGGCCGGGATGAACGCCTCCGAGACCGCCAATCGGATGTACCTGCACCACAACACCGTGCGCTATCGCCTGGCCAGGTTCGAGGAGCTGACCGGGGTGAGCCTGAAGGATCCCGAGATCGCCTTCCAGGTGTGGTGGGCCCTGCGCTACCGCGAACTCGGCTGGTCCCGACCCAATAACTGACAACCCCTCCGGCCGGACCTTGTCAGTTATTACGAGTGCCGCGGGCTCGAATCCGGGTTTCCTTGAACGTAGCTGTTCAGAAACGGACAACCGATCACCGGTTACCGACTCGGAAAGAGCGATGAATGATCGACAAGCCGACGCTGCACCAGGCCTTCGAAACCGCGATCGACATGGCAGTCCGGGCACCGTCGATCCACAACACCCAGCCGTGGCGCTGGCGCGTCACCGACGACGCGGTGCTGCTGTACGCCGACACCTCCCGGCATCTGCCGGCCACCGACCCGACCGGGCGCGCCCTGGTCATGAGTTGCGGGGCCGCGCTGCATCATCTGCGCGTCACGCTGGCGATGCTCGGCTGGCACGCCGAGGTGCGCTACGTTCCCGACCCCGGGGATCCCGATCTGCTGGCCGTGATCACGGCCGTGCCCCGCGCGGCGACCGCCACCGATATCGAGATGGCCGCGGCCATCATGCACCGGCAATCGGATCGGCGGAGCTATGACGATCGCCCGGTGAGCTCGGCGCTGCTGCGCGATATCAGCTCGGTGGCTCCCGCGTTCGGCGCCGCCGCGCGGCTGGTGCCCCCGCAGTTGCGGTGCGCGCTGTCCGAGGCCACGCACACCGCGGTCGCCCGGCACGCCCGCGACGGCGCCTACCAGCGGGAGATCACCATCTGGAGCGGCAGGCACGGCGCCGCCGACGGCGTGCCCGCCGCCAACACCCCACCGGTCCGCGAGGACGGTGAGATCCTGTTGCGCGCGTTCGCCGACCCCGAGCTGGCCGATCCCGCCGACGTGGTCGACGGCGCGCAATGGTTCGTGGTCGGTACCCCCGCCGACGACATCCAGGCCCGGGTGCGCGCGGGCGAGGCCGTGTCGGCGGTGCTGCTGACCGCGACCCGTCTGGGCCTGGCCAGCTGTATCCAGTCCGAACCCCTCGGGATCCTCGAACTGGGTGTGGCCCTGCGCTCGGAGGTCCTGCACGACTGCGCGTTCGCCCAGACGATGATCCGGATCGGCTGGGCGCCCCGCACGGCCGCCCCGCTCCCGTTCACCCCGCGCCGCGCGATCGCCGAGGTGGTCGAGGAGGGCGCGGTGGCTTCCTAGACCGGCGGCGCGGTAGCCCGCGTGGCGGTGCCGGGGGAGAATGCGGGAATGGAAGGGCACCGGGGGCTCGAGCGGCTGGTCAACTTCAGCGACGCGGTGGTGGCGATCGCGGCGACCCTGCTGGTGTTGCCGCTGGTCGACGTGGTGAAGGACGCGGGGGACACCGGGTTGCGCGAGCTACTCGCCGACCATCGCAGCGATCTGGTGGCGTTCGTGGTGAGTTTCGCGGTGATCTACCGGCTCTGGCTGCTGCACCACGGGCTGTATCGCACGCTGCGCGGCTACAACGGGGCGCTGCTGTGGACGAACCTGCTGTGGTTGATGAGCATCGTGTTCCTGCCCGTGCCGACCGAATTGATCTCCTCCGGCGCCGGTTTCGGCCGGGACGCGATCGCCCTGTACCTCGGCACCATCGCGGTCTCGTTGCTGGCGTTGCTGATTCAGCGCTGTGTGATCGCCGCGTCCCCGGCGCTGCGCGCGGACGTGACCGACCCGTCGGTGCAATCCTCGGCGGTCGCCGCCGCGACGGCCGTCGCGGCGTTCCTGCTGGGCCTGGCGTTCCCGCAGATCGGTCTGTGGTTCCTGCTGCTGTTCGTGGTGAGCGGCCCGGTCGGGACCGTGATCGAACATCGCCGCCGCCCGCCGCCGCCCCGGAGAGCTGAGAATCGCGCCTCTGCGCGCGAATTGCCGCTGGACACAGCGTGTTCCCTGCACTGCGGCGGGGCCGAGCCCGACGGGCGGCCGCCGCGATCTGTCGGCGGCCGCTGACATGCTGGCCCCATGGCAACCTGGGATCAATTCGCGAGTGAGGCACCCGAACTGGCGGCGCGGGTGCGGGAGCGGTTCGAGGCGAACAAGACCCATGTGCTGGCGACGCTGCGGCGGGACGGCGCGCCGCGGGTCAGCGGCTCGGAGGTGGAGTTTCTCGGGGCGGACCTGATGTTCGGCTCGATGCCCGGCGCGGTGAAAGCCGCCGACCTGCGGCGCGACGGCCGCTGCGCGATTCACGCCCACCCCGGTGACGGTGACGCCAAGGTGATGGGCGTCGCGGTCGAGATCATCGGTCCCGCGAAGGCGGCCTTCGGTTCTCCGCCGGGCGTCCACGACTACCGCCTCGATCTGACCGGCGTGGTTTTCACCCGCGTCGACGAGGTCACCGAACTCCTGGTGATCGAGCACTGGCGGCCGGGCCGGGGTGTGGACGTCAGCCGGCGCGCATGAGTCGAGCGGCGCCCGGGTGAGCGGGCGCCGCCGGAATCGGACGCGGAGGTCGGGCCGTTCAGTCCGCCGTGGCTGAAGTAGCCTGGCGCGCGGTGTATTTCCGGAAGAGGAAGAAATACAGGCGCACGTACTGGCCGACCAGGATCGCGTTGATGATCGTGCCCTCGCGGATGAAATGCGGTGCGCCGAGCAGGACCAGGCCGATCGTCGCGGAGAGGGCGAGCAGGGTGCAGTCGAAGGCCGTCTTGATGTTTCCCCATTTCCAGCCGGTCCGGTTCGCGATGGTGTTGACGAACAGGTCGATCGGCATGAGGACCAGATTCGCGCGGATCATCAGGAACAGCCCGAGTGCGAGCAGCGCGTCGGCGAAGACCAGCAGTGCGACCTTCGCCGGGTAGGGGCCGATGTGAATCCAGCCGGTCAGCGCGAGATTGACGTCCAGGAGCAGGGCCAGGACCAGGGCCGGGATGATCGAGAGCAGATGGCCGGTCTTGAAGGCGCGCGGCCAGACCAGGAAGGTCAGCGCGAGCATGATGAGTTCGAGGATGAGGTTGACATTGCCCTGGGTGAGTCCGGGGAAGACCAGCGTCATGGTTCGAGTCAGGCTGCTCTGCGGCGAGATTCCTATCCCCGCCCGGATCGCCAGGCTCAGCCCCAGAGTCAGTACGTAGATGCCGGCGACGTAGGTGATCCAGCGGCGCACCTTGTTGCCGGTATCGGCGACTCCCGTTTCGGTGTCGTGCAGCATTGCGGTCGCATTCCCTCGTTCGTGTCTTCGCAACGAGTTGTCTTGTGGTGTGGGAGATCTCGGCAGCCGCGTGCTACTTCATGAACCCGAATCGGTCCAGCGAGATGAACAGGGTGAGCAGCTTGTTGACGACCGGTTCGCCTTCGTTCTCGTTGCCGAGTCCGGCGAGCGCGTCGTCGATCGCCCGGGTCGCGCCGACGAGTTCGGCGAGGTCCATATCGGCCATCACGCCGTAGAACTCCAGCGGCAGCGCGGCCCTGCGCTGCCCGCCGGCGGTCACCACGCATCCGCCGACCAGGCCGTCGAGTTGCCCTAGACTGCACAGCATTTCGGCGCTGTCGTCACCGACCACCACGAAATACGAGGTTGGCGCGGGCCAGCAGACGGAGACCGCGCCGTCCGCGATCGAGACGCCCTGGAACAGCCCGTTGACGATGTGCCGCTCGCCCTCGGCGTACCGCTGCACCACCGAGATGCGGTTCAGTCGCACGCCGTCGTGTTCGGGCACCACTCGCCCGTCGCGGAACGGCACCCAGATCTCCCGCGCGAATTTCAGATGCCCGCGCCCGTACACGTCGAAGAGCAGGACCTTCGCCAGGTCACCGTCGGCCGAGAGCTCGATCGGGGTGAGGTCGAGGTGCTCGGCGCGCAGGCCGTCGAGGCCGGGGACGGGATCCTTGGCCAGGGCCGAGTAGTCGATGGCGACCGGGTCGATGAGCGTGCGGTCCTTGGCGACCAGCCGCCCGCCCTTGAACACGTAGCGTGGATTGATCCTGGCCAGACTGTCGGTCAGGACGATGTCGGCGAATCGTCCGGGGCTCAGCGAGCCGAGGTCGCGGTCCCGATGAAAAGAACGCGCGGTGTACAGCGTGCCCATCTTGATCGCCTGGATGGGTGGCATTCCCATGTCGATCGCCAGGGATATGACCCAGTCGATATGCCCCTGCCGCAGGATTCTGTCCACCGAGATGTTGTCCGCGCAGAGTTGGAAGTTCTCGGCGGGCCAGCGGCGTTTCACGATGGCGCGCAACATCGTTCGAATGACCTCCGGGCTGCCGACCCCGAATTTGATCTGCGTGTTCAAGCCGTAGCGCAGGCTCTTCTCGATGTCGTCCTCGTTCCAGACATCGTGGTTGTTGTCGACGCCGATCGCGGGCATGTAGTTCAGCAGCGTGTCCGAGAGCGCGGTGACGCCCCAGTGGCAGTTCACGACACCCGCGTTCGCGCGGCCCAGCGCCGATTTGCGGAAGTCGTCGGCGTTGCCGGTCATGTAGGACAGGTGCGCCAGTTCGCCGAGTCCGATCACGGGATCCATGCCGAGCATCGCCTCGGTGACCTCCGGTGAGGTCTTCTTGCCCGGGGCGAAGGCGTAGAGCCGGTACGGCAGTTTGTCGTGGTCGGCGAAGAGGACTTTCACCGCGTCCAGCGCCTCGTCGCCCGCCGCGCTGGCGAAGTCGAGCGTCTCGCCGAACACGGTGGTGGTTCCGCTCGGCACGATGGCTTCGCCGAAGGCCGCGGGGTGGGCGAGCTGGGATTCGAAATGCAGGTGGGCGTCGATCAGGCCCGGAATGGCGTAAAGGCCCTCGCCGTCGAAGGTTTCGCGGAATCGGACGATCGATTCGTCGGGATTCGTGGCGATGATGCGCTGTCCGTGGATGAGCAGCGAGCCCGGATACACCGATTCGGTGTGCACGTCGACGATATGGATATCGCGCAGCAGCAGATCGGCCTCGCGTTCGCCGGTGAGAATGCCGAAGATCGTTCGAACGTGTTCGTCGTGTGCGGAAACGACCGTGGCGGAAGGCGATCGGTCGTCGGTCTGCGAATCGAATGGGGGCATGGCGGATCCTCACCTCGGAGCTCACGTACTTGCAGGTCGGGAGGGTGATTCGACTTGCTTCTCGACCTGTTTCGATAGAACTCGATGGCGACCGTTGCTGACAAGCATTCGTTTTCGCGCAACCTGTACTCTATTTTCGAACGGTATGTCTGGGAGGTAACGCGATGCTCCACTCGCGAATGCTGCACTACATCGACGAGGTGGCGCGGCTGGGCTCCATTCGGGCGGCCGGCGCCGAACTGCACGTCGCGCCGTCGGCGATCAACCGCCAAATCCTGCTCCTGGAAGCCGAACTCGGTCAGCCGCTGTTCGAGCGACTACCCCGGGGCATGCGCCCGACCCCGGCCGGGGAGGCGCTGCTGGCGCACATCCGGCTGACGCTGCGGCAGTATCGCGAGACGGTCGCGGATATTCGCGATCTGCACGCGCTCGGCACGGGCGAGGTCGTGATCGCCACGATGACCGGTCTGGCCAGCGGCCTGGTCGCCACCGCCGCGGCCGCGTTCCACTTCCGGCATCCGCAGATCCGGATCTCGATCCGCACGATGACGACGCTCGAGGTCCTGCGCGCGGTGGAGAACAGCGAAGCCGATATCGGGCTCGCGTTCAACGTCCCGTCCTCGACGCGGATCGAGGTGTGCTGGCAGATGAACACCAAGCTGGGAGTCGTTGTCTCGCAACATCATCCGCTGGTCGGAATGGACACGGTCACCCTGGCTCGCTGCACTCCGTTTCCGCTGATCTTCGCGGACCGGTCGATGGTCATCCACGGCATCGTCGCCGAGGCCTTCGCCAAGGCCGGTCTCGACGTGCAGCCCGCGTTCCACACCAACTCCATCGAGACGATGAAGCATCTCGCGATGTCCGGCGACGCGATCGCCTTCCTCAGCGAGTTCGACATCGCCGAAGAGCTCCGGGACGGCCGGTTGGTCTATCGCCCGGTGCGAGACGCGTTCAGCAACAACATGGTGTCGCTCGTCCGGCGCGAGAAGCACGCGCACGGCCTCGCCAGCGTGCTGCTCGTCGACGAGATCGTGAGCGGGCTCCGCCCCGCGGAGCCGGGCTCCGACTAGGTTCCGGCGCGTGTCTCGGTCGACCGTGACACGCGTCGTCGGCGGTCCCGCACGTCGACAGCTTTCAGTCGGCCTACGCCGGCGGTGTCATGGTGCCGGCGACCCTGCTCGCCGGCGGCTGCACGCCGGGGATGGTCCTGGCGTGGAATCGCCCGGATCCCGAACCCGAAGCCTGACAACGGAACAGGTCGCTCTCACGCCGGAAACCTGATCCGTCGGAAATTTCGCATGGTACCCGGCGCAACGGGGTGCTACCGTTCGCGACAGCGACGAAACCCGCAGGGAGGCGCGGGATTCGCGTGGTACAAGCGGTAGCGGAGGCGGGGCCCGATGAAGAACAAGATCATGAACCAGGTCGGGGAGCTGATGATCTGGCTCGGCATTCTGGGGGCGATCGTCGGCGCCGCGATCTTCGCCGTCGCCCTGTTCTCCGACCCGAAGGCCGAGGCGACCTGCGATGGCCAAACCATGAAGCCGGGCGACTCCTGCGTCGGTTCGGGCTCGACCCGCACCTACAACGAGGTGAAGTCGGACAACGAGAACATCAAAGACGGGCTGTACATAGGCCCGGCGGTCCTGCTGGTCGGGGCAGCGGTAGCAGTGGTCGGTTCCCGTCTCGACAAGGCGTCCGGCATAGCCTGAAAGCCTCTTAGGGGGCGTGTGCGGAATGCCCGTGCACGCGTGATGATCCCGGCAGGACGGCAGCCTCCTTGCCGGCTGCCGCATAGTTGGTGGCTTCGTCCCATTGGCTGGGAGAGAGTTCCTATTCCGGAGAGTTCAGGCGGTCGATGTCGAAGTGCTTTCCCCACCAGGTGGGAATGTCTTTTCCGATCCTGTGAAGCAGCCTTGCTCTGGAGCGATATTCACTCATCGATGGCGCCGCGCTGGCGAACCAGTCTGTTACCGAACCCCATCCGATCTCCGCGGGATTGTCGCCATCGACAATCCAGACGGGCGGGTTCGGGTCGTGGAGGTCGTTCCCGTCGATGACGTTGTAGAGGTATGCCTGGTGTTCGACGAGGACGAGCATGCCGGCCGAGTCGGCCAACTCGACGTTCTGTCCCGGACGGGCGGCCGTCGCCGACTTCTTGGATGCCGCGCCCACCCTGGTGATGCCGAACAAGCTTCCGCGAAGCCATATCCCGGGGTTCGAGCCCAGCAGGCGCATTATCTCCCGGACGCTCGCGGGAAGTGCGTCGCAGCCCTGTGAGGCGGCCCAACGGTCGATCTGTTCGTCTGTCGCCGGGGCTACGGATTCGGGTCTCCAGCCGGCAGCGGCGGTTCGATCGAAGATCGTGCGTACGTCGAGGATCGCTCGTCGGTCAGCTTCGGATGTCATCGGTTGATTTGCCGACTACGGTTCGGCGCGGGCCACCGCGCCGACTTCCAGCGCCGCCCACACCGCGCCGTCGGGGCCGACGGTGATGCCGTGTGGTTCGGATCCCGCTGTGGGCAAGTCATATTCGGTGATTACACCGGTTGGGGTGATCCGGCCGAGGCGGTTGGCTCCCCACTCCGTGAACCAGCAGTCGCCGGAGTCCAGTGCGGTGACGGCGTGGGGTTTGGACATCGGATCGGGTAGGGGGAACATCCGTATCGTGCCGGTGGGATCGATGGTGCCGACCCGGCCGGCGGCTATGTCGGCGAACCACACCGAATCGGGACCGCTAGTGATTCCTACCGGTGCGCCCTGGCCGGGTAGCGGGTGCAGGGTGATGTTGCCCGCGAGATCGATGCGTCCGATCGCGTTGGCCTGGTTGAGGGTGAACCACAGTGCGCCGTCGGGACCCTCGGTGATCATGGACGGGAACCCGCCGCGGGCGGGAAGGTCGAAATGGGTCAGCTGCCCGTCGGGGGTGATGCGGCCTATCCGGTCGGTGTTCATCTCGGTGAACCACATCGCCTCGTCCGGTCCGGCGCAGATTCCGAACGGGCCGGCGCCCGGCGCCACGCTGAACGCCGTGGCGACACCGTCGGTGGTGATGCGACCGATGTGATCGTCGCCGGTTCGGGCGAACCACAGTGCGTCATCCACGCCGGTGGCGATGACGGTCGGCCGCGAGCCGGCGGAGCCGGTCGGATACCGGACGAGGGTGCCGTCGACGGTCATTCGCGCGATCTCGCCACTGTGGGCCAGGGTGAGCCACAGCGCGCCGTCCGGGCCCGTGGTGATTCCGTAGGGGCCGGCCTCGGCGTCCGCCACCGCGAACTCCCGGATGATGGTGCTGTCGGTCTTCTTCACGTGCGGCATCCCTTCCCCGGCTTTGTCATTCGTCATCGATCGGCAGTGTGGCGTACCCGCTCGATGATGATCGCGGCAGGGTGGACCCGATCGGGAGACGCCCTGATCACAGCTCGATCGGGCGGTAGGCGAGTGCCTCGTCGACGATCGAGGTGGCCGTGAGGTCGTCGCGCCGGGGGTAGTAGATCAGGTCGGCCGCGCGGGGGTGGGGGACGTTGGTCGTGAAAACCAGCAGGTAATAGTCGGTTTCGTCGTCGGCGGCCAGGATTCGTTCGACCACGGCAACGAGGTCGGAGCGGGTGATGCCGGGGAATCGGGGGTGGGACGGACGGGCGGCCTCGCGAGCGAAATCGTCGAGATCCCGGGAACCGTGATACTCGGTGAAATCGAGGAACGTGTAGGTGTGGCCGGTGGCGGCGTTGAACGCGGCCACCGCCTCCTCGGCGGGGCCGCCCGCGCGGATCAGGGTCGCGATTCGTTCGATCTCGGCTCCGATTTCGGTGAGACGCCGACGGTCCACGACGGGTGGTAGCAGCTCGGGGCGCAGGTCCATGCCGGGCATTATGCGCTGCTGCTCGGGGTAATCGCGTTGCCGGCTACGCCCGCTGACCTGGGCTCGGCGAACCTCCCACGATCGCTGAGAATATTAGAAGATCAAAGCCTATCCTTCTCATCCACCGCCGTGTTAGAACTATCGCCAACGGCAGGAGGCGGTTGTGAAACGTCCGTATCGACTGATCATCTGGGGTCCCGGCGACATGGGCGGGCGGGCGCTGCGCACCGCGCTGGAATCGCCCGATTTCGAGGTCGTGGGGGTGAAGGTGTTCAGCCCGTACAAACACGGCCGCGACATCGGAGAGCTGGCCGGGCTGCCGCCGGTGGGTGTCACCGCCACCACCTCGAAGGCGGAAATCCTTGCCCTGGAAGCAGATTGCGTCGTGCACACACCGACCACCCCGGCGCTGGTCCAGGGCGCGGACGCCGACGTGCTCGACCTGCTGCGTTCCGGAAAGAACGTGGTCTCCGCGGCGTCGTACCACAACCCCGCCATGGCCACCTGGCTGTCCGAATCACGGTCTCCGCTAGAAGTATTGGAAACCGTCTCGCGAATGCGGGTCACCGGCGACGCCTTCGGGCCGCAACTGCCCAAGGCCCTGGCAGCGTTGCGAACCGTTATGCGAGTGGTTGATTCGGGCCCGGTACGACCGGCGCGACCACTGCTCGACCGGCTCGCCGAGCCGCTGGTGGACCGCGCCATCCCGCGCCGAGCCTCGGGCGCACGGCTCCACGAGGCGTGCGTGCGCGGGGGAGTCTCGCTGCACGGCACCGGATTACACCCCGGCCTGATGGTCGAACAGGTGCTGTTGCGCCTGGCCGGACTGATGGACGAGGTCCGCGAGGTGAAATTCCTCGAGGTCGGCGACCTGTCCGCGGCGCCGGACGGTATGTGGGGTGGTTTGGCCAGCCTCGGTTTCGGCATGCCGCTGGACGCGGTCGACTCCGATCACGCCATCGCGCTCATGCAGCACTTCTACTTCGACGCGGTGCTCGCCGCCGTCGCGCACTCCCTGTTCGGCGCGAACGCCGACGAGGTCCGGGTAGAGCGGCACGTCTACCCCGTACCCGCGCGAACGCGGGTGGAAGCGGGCGGCAGCGTGATCGAGCCGGGAACGGTCGGCGCGATCCACATGAGCTACCGCGGCTACCTCGGCGACCGGCTGTTCATGACGAATGCCGAATGCTGGCACGTGGGTCCGGGCAACGCCCACCTCGGCCCCGACCATCCCGCCGGCCTGTCCGGCGGACACGTCATCACCCTCGACGGCGACCCCGCCCGCATCGAGATGCGCAACGAACTGGACGCGGACTCCTACGACGGCGACTGGTCGGCGGTCACCGACATCTCGGTCAAAGCGATGCTGGATGTCATCCCCGACCTGTGCGCCGCGCCGCCGGGCATCGTCATGCCGGACCTGAGCCCCCGACTCCATGTGGAGACCCTATGATCACGCCCATCGCGGTGCTCGGCACCGGACCGATCGCCGACCGCTTCGCTCGCAATCCGGATGTCGTTGTCACCGAACCGGATTCGTCCCGCGTGGTGATCCACCTGATCTCCGATGTCGAGGAGATCACCACCCAGCTCGAGGCGGGCCGTGACGTGATCACCGCGCTCGCGTTACGGGCGCTGCCGCTGGACGAGATGCGCCGGGCCTGCCGGGCGGGCGGGTCCACGCTGCACGCCACCGGCGGCTTCGGATCCGCGGTCGCGGCGCGGCTGACACGCTCGCTGGCGGCCGCCGCCCGCGAGATCACCCGAATCGAACTGGTCGAGGAGATCGACCTGCCCGCGGATCCGGTGTTCCCGTGGAACACCGTGCCCGAAGACGCGCTGCCCGCGTTCTATGCCGATGGTCTGGATGTGCTGGACGAGGCGGCGTTCGGATACGAACGGTTCGAATCCGCGACCGTCGTGCCCACCGACTCCGGCGCGCTGCACTCCTTCGGAGATCGAACCGCCTACCGCTCGATTCGCACGCACGGCACCGCCCCCGTGCCGCTGCGCTACCGGCTGATCATCACCACTGCCGCTGGAACATCCACCGCCACTGTCGATTTCCACCCCGTCGACGGCCTGCACCCGGCCGACCATCTCACCTACCGTGAGCTGGCCGCCGCGATCGGCCCGATCCGGGAGAGCCGGGCCGGCATCGCCCGCCGCGACCTCGCCATCACCTACCTGGCCGCGGACGACCGAGTGCGCTGACACCGGGCGCCGGTGCGAACGCGCGTCCCGATCCGGCCCCGGTTTCCTTCCGTCGTTCAAGATCGGTAACCTCTCGTGAGAGGATTGGAACACAATCTTCTCATCTTTTCACGAGAGGTACTGACGATGACCGCAGCCGTCGACTCGATCCGGCACCAGCCGGCCACAACCTGCCGTTACGGCACCGTGGACGACTTCGACATCGAGGACTTCTTCGACGGCATCTCCACGCTCCTCGGCGGTATCGCCAACGTGGTGCTGCAACTGAGCCTCCAGCCCGTCGCCTACGGGGTCATGGAGAGCACGGTCGAAAGCGGCCGCGCGGATATCCACCCGTGGAAGCGGCTGCGGACCACTCTCACCTACATCGCCGTCGCGCTCATGGGCTCCGAGGACGAGCGCCACGCCTACCGCCTGGAGGTCGATCGCAGCCATCGCTCGATTCGCTCGGCCCCCGGCGCCGAATCCAAGTACAACGCCTTCGACCCGAAACTGCAGCTGTGGGTTGCCGGTTGCCTGTACTGGGGAATGGCGGATCTCCATGAGCGCATGCACGGTTCGCTCGATGCGGACACCGCGGACGTGTTCTATCAGTACTGCGCACGGCTCGGCACCACCCTGCAGATGCGGCCCGACATGTGGCCCGCCGACCGGGCCGCCTTCGAGGAGTACTGGAACACCAACCTGGCGGCCCACACCATCGACGACCGCACCCGGGACTACTTCAACCTGCTCATCGATCTGAAGGTGAGCAAGCTCCCCATCCGCCCACTCCTGGCCCCTGTGCACCGGTTCATCGTCACCGGCCTGCTGCCCCCGCAGATTCGGAAACAGCTGGGAATGTCCTGGAGCGATGCCGACGAACAACTCCTCACCCGAGCGCTGCGGATGATCGGGACCGCCCACGGCACGCTCCCGCGGACCGCCCGGCTGTTCCCCATGAACGCTCTCATGGCCGACATGCGCCGCCGCCGGCGCGCGGGCACGTCGATGCTGTGATCGACGCGATGGCCGGGGACCGCGAGGCGCAACAGCGGCGGGTGCTGACCGCCGCCTGCGAAGTGTTCGGCCGCCGCGGGTTTCACGCGGCGCAGATGTTGCAGCACGATCCCGCCGTGCGCGGCTGCACGGATCGCGCGATCGACGACTGCGTGCACGCGGTGGCCGGTTTTCTGGCCCGCGACCCCCACACCGACCTCGATCAGGCCCGTCTGGTCGCGGCCGGCCTGATGGGCATCTGCCGCTTCACGGCCCAGTACTGGGTGGACGGCGGGTGCCGGGTTCCGAAAGAACACGCGATCGCGACAGCCGTGACGCTGTGTGTACGAGGAATATCCGCGTCCTCGCGCCCGCGCTGAGCGTGGTCCGCGCAATAGTCTCGCCGCGTCAGCAGATCGGAACCGTGCCCGGTGGGGTCGGGCGGCCCGAGGTGATCGTGCACAGCGACTTCCAGAACAGATCAGCTCTTCACGGCGGGTTCGTTCGTTCCGATCACGCGCGCCCCCAATTCCATTGCCTTGCAATCGAATCGGAACGTCAGCGTTTGCGGCCCGTGCAGATATGGGATTTCGCCTGCTCAACCTGCTCATCGGTCAGTGGCGGCACGGTCAGTGGTCGGCGCGGGGTGGCGTCGGCGCGGATCCCGTTGAGGATGACGGCCTCGTAGCGCTTCCAGAGGTCGGGGTTCACGGGTCGAGCGAATTCGGCCAGGGAATCGACCATGTGGACGAGGGCGAAGATGTCCGAGGGCTCGATCTCGGGTTGGATCACGCCCGCCGCGCGAGCGCGATCGACCACCGCCGAGATCACCGGCTTGATGCGATTGCGCATCTCGGCCAGGCCGTCGAGATCGTTGTCGAGTTCCAGCATCACTTCGCTGAGACCGCGGTTGGTCGCCAGGTGCGTGCACGCGTATTCGAAGAACTGCACCAGCCCCTCCCAGGGATCGGGGTGGGCGGCCGCGGTCTCGGCGGCGACGGCGAACTCGCCGACATTCGCCGCGAAGACCTCGGCGATCAGCTCGTCCTTGCCCGTGAAGCGGCGGTAGACCGTCCCGATCCCCACTCCCGCACGCTCGGCCACGTCGTCGAGGGAGATCTCCAGGCCGCGATCGGCGAAGAGCTCGCGGGCCGCCTCGACGATCCGGCGCTGATTGCGGGCCGCGTCGGCGCGCAAACGCCGAGGTGGAGACCCGGTAGTGGCGTGGTTCACAAGTGCCTCCCGATGAGACGCGCGAGACTAAGTGGAGGACTCACCTCCGTTATGGTGCTAGCTTACTCGATAAGCGGAGTATCGCCCTCCGCATCATGCTTCGACACCAAGGGGACTCATGACAACCACGTACGACCGTGGGGCACCCGCCCCCGAGAAGACGGATTCGGGCCGCCGCGGCTCGCATGCTCTGCGCTGGTGGGTGCTCGCCGTTCTGGGCGTCGCACAGCTCATGGTGGTACTCGACGCGACCGTCGTGAACATCGCGCTGCCCGCGGCGCAGGCGGACCTCGGCTTCGGCGACGGTGACCGGCAGTGGGTGGTGACCGGCTACGCGCTGGCGTTCGGCAGCCTCCTGCTGCTGGGCGGTCGCCTCAGCGACCTGTTCGGCCGCCGCAACACCTTCATCGTCGGCCTCGTCGGCTTCGCGGTCACCTCCGCCATCGGCGGCGCGGCCACCAGCTTCGAGATGCTGGTCGCCGCACGCGTCGGCCAGGGTGTGTTCGGCGCGCTGCTCGCGCCCGCGGCCCTGTCGCTGCTGAGCGTCACCTTCACCGAACCGTCCGAGCGGGCAAAGGCTTTCGGCATCTTCGGCGCGGTCGCCGGCGCCGGTGGCGCCATCGGCCTGCTGCTGGGCGGCATGCTCACCGAATGGGCGTCGTGGCGTTGGGTGATGTTCGTCAACCTCGCCTTCGCCGCCGTCGCACTGATCGGCGCGATACTGCTGCTGGCCAAGCACACGGTCACCGAACGCCCCAAGCTCGACATCCCGGGCACCCTCGTGGTCACCGCCGCGCTGTTCGGCATCGTCTACGGCTTCTCGCACGCCGAGTCGACCAGCTGGACCAACCCGGTCACCCTGGGCTTCCTCATCGGCGGCGCGGTACTGCTCGCGGTCTTCGTGTGGCTGGAGACCCGGGCCGCGAATCCGCTACTGCCCCTGCGCATCGTGCTCGACCGCACCCGAGGCGGCTCGTACCTGACGGTGTTCGTCATGGGCATCGGCATGTTCGCGATCTTCCTGTTCCTGACCTACTACATGCAGCTGAGCATGGGATACTCGCCGATCAAGACCGGCCTGGCCTTCCTGCCGATGGTCGCGGGCATGGTCATCTCCTCGACCACCGTGCCCTCGCTGGTACTACCCAAGCTGGGCCCGAAGATCGTGGTGAGCGCCGGCTTCCTGATCGCCGCGGCGGGCATGGGCCTGCTGACCCAGATCAGCCTGGACAGCTCCTACGTCGCCAATATCCTTCCGGCACTGGTGCTCATGGGCCTCGGCCTCGGTGGCGCGATGTCGACCGCCTTCCAGGGCGCGACCTCGGGTGTGCACCACGAGGACGCGGGCGTCGCCTCGGCGATGGTCAACACCAGCCAGCAGGTCGGCGGCTCGATCGGCACCGCGCTGCTGAGCACCATCGCCGCCTCGGCCGCGACCGACTACCTCGGTTCGCATCAGCCCAGCGCACTGGTCGCGGCGCAGGCTCAGATCGAGAGCTACACCACCAGCTTCTGGTGGGCCACCGCGATTTTCGTGGCAGGTGCGGTCCTGACCGGGATCCTGATGCCCAACACGGTTCCGGCGCCTGCGGAAGGGGAACCGGTGCTCGCGCACTGATTTCCGGAACGAACACCACGGCGCCCGCGTCAACGATGACGCGGGCGCTGTGCTGTGAAAGATCGCTATCTCGACGGCCGTTGACCTGCTTCGGCGCGATCGGTGATGGTGCCGTGGCCGAGTGGCGCGAAATGGCCGGTGGTTCAGCGATACCCGGCCGCGATCTCCACGCGTCGCAGTTTGCCCGAGGTGGTCTTGGGGAGTTCTCCGACCGGGACCAGATCCACCAACCCCGGCGTGACCCCGCATTCGGCCGCGACCCGTTCGGAGATCAACCGGCGAGCGGCTGTCTTGTCGTCGCCGGAGTACTCGGCCACGACGACGAGCTGATCACGCCGTGCACCACCACCGCCGCCACCACTGACCGCGGCGATGGCGCCCGGGCGAACCCCCGCGACGCCCACGACCGCGCGCTCGATCTCCTGCGGGAAGATGTTCCGCCCCGCAATGGTGATCAACTCCTTGCTGCGGCCGCAGACGACGAGCTGGTCGTCGACCAGATAGCCCAGGTCGCCGGTGCCGATCCATTCCCCGGCGCCGATCGGCGTGTCACCGTGATACCCGATCATCTGTGCGGCGGAACGGAATTGGATCTCGCCGACCGGGCGCACGGCATCGAATTCGGTGCCGTGGGTGGTGGGCGCGACCCGGAGCTCGACACCGTCGAGCGCCGCGCCGAGCAGCGCGGCCCGATGCGTCGTTCCGCCGGGCAGCGCTACCTCGTCGTAGGTCAGTCCGGCGTCGGCCGCGGGCATCGTGAGCGCACAGGTGGCCTCGGCGAGCCCGTAGGACGCGCAGACCGCGCGGGCGTCGAACCCCGCCGACGCGAGCTGTTCGCTGAATTGCTGTGTCGCGGCGACGTCGATGGGTTCACCACCGTTGATGGCGACCCGCAGCGCGCTCAGATCCGCACCGGCCGACAGCCGCGCGTAGCGGCCGACCAGCGCGTAGGCGAAATTCGGTGCGGCGGTGACGGTCGCGCCGCTGGTGGTGAGCCACTGCAGCCAGTCGAAGGGTGATTTCGCGAATGCCGAGGTCGGTGCGAGCCAGGTCGGAGCGCCGGTCAGCAATCCCGCCAGCAGCATCATCAAACCCATGTCGTGATAGAGCGGCAACCAGCTGCACAGGACATCGCCGTTTCGAAACTGCTGGCGCGCGAGCACATCTCGGACGTTGGCCAGCGCGGCGGGCGCTGTCAGCGCGACGGCCTTCGGCAGACCGGTGGACCCCGCGGTGCCCTGATAGATCGACACGGCATCGACCGCTGTGGGCGTCGGCTCGAATCCCGCCGGCGCGGTACGCCAGAGGTCGACTTCGTCGAATGCCCCTGTGCGGAAGCCGGATTCGGTGGCCTGGGCCCCGCTCAGCGCATGTAAAGCGGTGCCCTGGCAGTACACCTGCCCCACGCCCAACGCGCCGAGTTGGGTCGTCGTTCGCGCGGCCCACGAATCCAGGCTCGTGAAGCGGTTGGGCCCCGGCAGCAGGGTGGAGGCACGTCCGGCCAGCCACGCCGCGAGCACGATCGTGACGGTTTCATAGCTCGATTCGCCGATCACCGCCACCGGCCCCGCCGTGCTCTCCCGGTCCTGCAGGTGAGCGGCGATGCCCTCGGCGTGCGCCAGCACCTCGCTCCACGGTCGACTGTCCCAGCGGTTGTCGTCCTTGTTCAGGATGTGGAGGTCGGCATCGCGACTGGAGGCCGCGCGGATGGCCGCGGCGAGCGCGTTCTCTGTCGGTGGTGTCATCGCGTTCCCTACTTTGTCGCCGATCTCTGAGGCGTTGGCCGACGGTCGATCGAGATCCTGCAGCCAACCGGGACCGGCGGCCATGGATCGAGAGTAATGAGACGGAATGTGTGACCGACATCACCGCGTCCGCGCTCCCGATCGGCCATCCGATGGGCACGGAACAGTGCACGTACAAATCCGCGGAGTTCTCCATAGCTGGTCCGGGTGCTATTCGGGGCTCGACGGCGGCGGACGCGCGGACCGTCCGGCGAACTCGACCGATGTCGGGCTTGCTTTGTTAGGTAAGCCTGACCTACACTGGAAATCGGCGTTGGGGACCGAGTGAGAGTCCGGAGGGCTGCCGAGACCCCCGGTCCACTGCCGCGGCGGGTTCCCCTTTCGAGGGGAGCCCGCCGCTTCGTATTTCGGGGACGCGTGCCAGTGGCCGGGGGAGTGCGGGACGGCACAATGCATACGCGTCCGGCATGGTGTTCTGGGCCACCGGCAGTTTGCGGACATGGCCGTCGAGGGCTGTCGCGCGGATGGCGTCACCGCCGCCGGTGCTCCGATGTGAGCGGATCGAAACTACGAAAATTGTTGATTACCAGCGTGTATCCATACCTGGGCATGCCTCTTCGGGTCGTTGACACCCGGTAGCCGCTGTGGAAATTTGCTCCCTGTCTTTTCCGTGCGCTCGCCGTGGAGCCGCAACGGCCTACGCGTTGGAGGAGCAGGGTGAGAACAGCTGTCGCGTCCCGGTTGGTTCGGCCGCGGACCATTCGCGGGCAGCTGGCGCGAATTCTGCTGGTATCGCTGACCCTGGTGTTCGCGCTGCTCGGCGTCACCATCGCCGGTGAGGTCCAATCCTATTGGCGCAGTGGGGATACCGTCGCCGAGGTCGGCCTCGCGCTGGCCGTGCAGGACGTGCTGCACGAGATACAGCGCGAACGTGGTCTCAGCAACGGCTTGCTCGGCGGCGGCCGGCTCGAGCAGGCGGTCACCGAGCAGCGTGGCGAAACCGACCGAGCATTGCGGGCGTTGGACACCGCGCTGGCCGGGCGCGCTCCCGGCAGGGTGCAGGTGCGCCAGGCCGTCGGTCACCTGTCCGGGCTGGGCGATATCCGCGCTCGCATCGACGCCGGAAGCCTCGCTCGTCCGGCGGCGTTCCAGTTCTATACCGACGCGATCAACGCCTTGAATCTCTCGGAACCGGGGCTGGATCAGGCCGACGACCCCGTGGTCCGGCACGGCCTGCAGGCGCTCTACGCGCTCTCCGAAGCGAAAGAGCAGACTGCGAAGGAACGCGGGTTCCTCAACGGTGTCTTCGTCTCCGACGCGTTCGGGCCCGGCGAATACGTCCAGTTCCTCGATATCCGCGCCGCCAAACTCGCCGGTCTCGCCGCGTTCGCCCGCGATGCCACCGGTGCCCAGCAGGAGTTACTGGATGCCGCGATGCGCAGCGAGAACGCGATCAGGGCAACCGAATCCGAGAACATCGCGATCGGCTCCAGCGCTGGACCGCTTACCCAATCGGTGGAACCCGGCGTTTGGTGGGCGCAGATGACCGCCGTCATCGACGCGCAACGCGAGGTGCAGCAGGCGGTCGGTGACGCAGTCCGGCAGCGCGCCGAGGACTTGCGCGGCGGCGCGGCCGTCAAACTCGGCGTGTTGGCGCTGCTCGCGCTGTTCGCCCTGGCCGCCGAAATCGCCCTGGTCTTCGCCAGTCTGCGCGCCATCGTTCGCCCGCTCGCCACCCTTGCCGCCGCGGCCGACGACGTCGCCGGCCGCCGCCTGCCCGAGGTGATCGCGGCCTGGCAGGTCGCCGACTCCCGGCCGGACCCGCCCGAACCGGTCCGCACTCCGCCCGGCGCGAGCGTCGAAATCGCCGCTGTCGCGGATGCTTTGGATCGCGTGCAGGGGACCGCCTACGAATTGTCCTCGCAGCAGGCCCTACTGCGCCGCAACAGCACCGAGTCCATGGCCAATCTGGCTCGCCGCAACCAGAACCTGGTGCGCCGCCAACTCGGCCTGATCAGCGAATTCGAACGCGAGGAAATGGACCCGAAGGCGCTGTCCAACCTCTTCGAGCTCGACCACCTCGCCACCCGCATGCGCCGCAACGCCGAAAGTCTGCTGGTCCTCGTCGGCGAGGCCGGCCCGCGCCGCTGGGCCGCACCCATCCCGCTCACCGACGTGATCCGCGCCGGCCTCTCGGAAGTCGACGACTACCGCCGCGTCGCCCTGCGCCGCATCGACGATGTCGCCATCCCCGGCGCCATCGTCAGCGAACTGGCCCACGTGCTCGCCGAACTGATCGAGAACGGACTGGCCTTCTCCCCGCCCGACCTCGAGGTCGAAATCTACGGCCGCAAGATCCCCACCGGCTACGTCCTCGCCGTCGTCGATCACGGCGTCGGGATGCCCCCCGAACAACTCGCCGAAGCCAACGCCCGCCTCAGCGGCGCGACCGACTTCCTCCTGACCCCCACCCGCTACCTGGGCCACTACGTCGTCGGCCGCCTGGCCCGCCGCCTCGGCATCGAAGTGGAACTCACCGTCTCCCCGGTCAGCGGCGTCGTCGCCCGCCTCCTGCTACCGCCGGAACTCTTCGGCGGAGAGAAGGATCAGCACCCGATACCCGGTGCCGGTGCGCCGCAGTCCATGCCGCGCATCGACTCGCCGGCCGCCGAACCCGCGAACACCGTCGAGCGGGCGGAATCCGCAATCCATGCCGCACCGCCGGCAATGCTGGGCCCAGGGGTTCGTGCCGATCAGGATGCCCGCTCCGGCGCAACCGCCAGGCCTGAATTCGCGAGCATCGAGCCCGCTGATGGTGCCGACGCCGCCTCGGAACCGGCAGGCGTTCAGCGGACCCGGAACGGACTTGTCAAGCGCGCCAAGCGATCGCGGCCGGTCGATGCGACGGACCGGCGCCGGGCGGCACCGCGACCGCCGAGTGCTCCGCTGGTCGAGCGGTCGCCGGAGGACGTGCGCGGCATGCTGTCCGCCTTCCGGGCCGGGCATCAGCGTGGTGGACCCGCGGAGGGCGCCGCGAAGGAGAGCCGGTGACCACACATCGGAAAGTAATGAGCACCGTGAAGGGGAGTCAATGACCACACAGCTACCGACCGCCGCCGATCCGCACACCTTCGACTGGTTGCTGGCCAACTTCGTGCGCAATACCGATGGGGTGCGCGACACCGTCGCGGTGTCCTCGGACGGGCTGCTCATCGCCATGTCCGAGGGACTCGACCGCACCGGCGCGGACCGGCTCGCCGCAATGGTGTCGGGTCTGTCGAGTCTGGCCCGAAGTGCTTCGCGTAGTTACGCGTTCGATGGTTTGAAGCTGATCATGATCGAGATGCGGCGGGGCTTCCTGCTGGTGTCCGCGCTCGGGGACGGGAGCTGCCTCGGCGTAATCGCCGAGGGCGGTTGCGATGTCGGGCTGGTCGGCTATGAGATGGCGGTGCTGGCCGAGCGGGCGGGGGCGCTGCTCGATCCGGCGACCATCTCACAATTGCGAGAGACGTTGCGCAGATGAGAGATCCGGACCGGCCGCGGCTGCCCGACCCGCGGATGATCCCGGTGACAGCTTCCAGGACGTGGGTCAGCGACACCCGAGGGCGGGCAACTCGATTCGAGCCGAGTGCGGCGACGGTCGAGGGCGAAGACGCTTTCGTGCGACCGTTCATCGTCACCGCCGGTCGCACCACCCCGCTGGTGGACGGGCTGCGGATCGAAACCCTGGTGCAGGCCCCGCGCGCCGCGCTGTCCGCCCCGCTGCGGTTCGAGGAACGCGCGGTGGTGCGCCTGTGTCAGGCGCCGCATTCGATCGCCGAAATCGGCGCCGCTCTTCGGGTTCCGGTCGGCGTCGCGAAAGTTGTCGTCAGTGATCTGGCCGCCGCGGGCCATGTCACCGTGCGCGATGCGCAGGAACTGTCCACCGCGGCCATCGAGAGGATCAGGGATCTTGTCCGGGCACTCTGAAGTTCGCACCCCCGCCGCGGAACGCCCCCTGGCTTCCTCGGTGAAGATCGTCGTCAGCGGCGGATTCGGCGTCGGCAAAACAACGTTCATCGGCGCCATCTCCGAAATCGAGCCCCTGGTAACCGAGGCGGCCATGACCGAGGTCGCGATCGGCGTCGACGATCCCGGCCGCCGCGCCGAGAAAACCCAAACCACCGTGGCTCTCGACTTCGGCCGCATCACCCTGGACTCGTCGCTGATCCTCTACCTTTTCGGAACCCCCGGTCAGGACCGCTTCGTCTTTCTCTGGGACGACCTCGTCGACGGTGCCCTCGGCGCGGTCATCGTCATCGACACCAGCCGCGTCGAAGACTGCTACCCGGTCCTCGATTACTTCGAGGAACACGGCACCCCCTTCGTCGTCGCGGTCAACCGCTTCGACCAGGGCCCCGACTTCGCCCTCGACGAAGTCCGTGAAGCCCTGGGCCTGGACGAGTGGATCCCCCTCCTCGAATGTGATGCCCGCCGGCGTGATTCGGTTCGCGACATCCTCGTGGCCCTCCTCGAACAAGTCCTCCTCCATCGCCTCTCCCCGACCCACGCCCGGGTGAGCTGACCGAGATCACCGGGCTGTGGACGGCGGGCACGGGTTGGATCGCTGCCGCGGCGGGTTCCCCTTTCCAGGGGAGCCCGCCGCTTCGTATTTCGGGGACGCGTGCGAGTGTGACGGTATGACCGACGACTTCTCCCAGATCAAGTCCATGGCCGACGTGACGCCCGAGCTCATGACGAAATTCAGCGAGGGCACCTTCACCGACCTCATCGGGCTGAAGTTCACCGAACTCAGCGCGGACCGGGTCACCGCGGAATGGGTGGTGACGCCGCAGCAGTTCCAGCCCGCGGGCATCGTGAACGGCGGGGTGTACTGCACCGTCATCGAAACCCTGGCCAGCATCGCCGGCAGCGCGTGGCTGGGGGAGCGCGGGACCGTGGTCGGGGTCAACAACAACACCGACTTCCTGCGCGCGGTACGCGAGGGCACGCTCAAGGGCGAGGCCACCCCCGTGCACCGCGGCCGCTCGCAGCAGCTGTGGGTCGTCGTCATCACCGACGAACAGGACCGCACCGTGGCGCGCGGGCAGGTCCGGCTGCAGAACCTCACCCAGGGCTGAGCGGCCGGGCCGGACAGCGCCGAACTGCCCGGCCCGCGCCGAAACACGCGGTTAACGCGGACCGTGCCAGAATGGCCGACAACCCGCCCGCGACCTCGGTGAGGAGCCCGAATGCGACTGTCGCCGCACGAGCAGGAACGCCTGCTGCTGAGTTACGCGGCCGAGCTGGCCCGCAGGCGACAGGCGCGCGGGCTCAAGCTGAACCATCCGGAATCGGTGGCGCTCATCGTCGACCACGTGCTCGAGGGCGCGCGCGACGGGCGCACGGTCGCCGAGCTCATGTCCTCGGGCCGCACCGTGCTCACCCGTGCCGACGTCATGCCCGGCGTCCCGGAGATGATTCACGACGTGCAGGTCGAAGCCACCTTCCCGGACGGCACAAAACTCGTCACCGTCCATCACCCGATCGGCTGACGCGCATGATTCCCGGTGAATACCTCTGCGCCGACGGCACGATCGAGCTCAATCCCGGCGCGCGGCGGGTGGAACTCGACGTGGTGAACACCGGCGACCGACCGGTCCAGGTCGGCAGCCACGTGCACTTCCCGCAGGCCAATCCCGCCCTGGAGTTCGATCGCGACGCCGCGCACGGCCACCGCCTCGACATCCCCGCGGGCACCGCCGTCCGCTTCGAACCCGGTCTGGCCCAGCGGATCCGGCTGGTCCCGCTCGGCGGCGCCCGCGAAGTCCACGGCATCAGCCTCACCCCTCCCGGAAAGCTGGACGCCTGATGGCCGAACTCTCCCGCGCCCGCTACGCCGAACTCTTCGGCCCCACCACCGGCGACCGAATTCGCCTGGCGGACACCGACCTGCTCATCGAGATCACCGAGGACCGCAGCGGCGGACCGGGTCTCGCGGGCGACGAGGCGGTGTTCGGCGGCGGCAAGGTGCTGCGCGAATCCATGGGCCAGGCCCGGGCCACCCGCGCCGAGGGCGTCCCGGACACCGTCATCACCGGCGTGGTCATCATCGACCACTGGGGAATCATCAAGGCCGACATCGGCATTCGCGACGGCCGCATCAGCGCCATCGGCAAGGCGGGCAACCCCGACACGATGTCGGGCGTGCACCCGGACCTGGTCGTCGGCGCCTCCACCGAGATCATCGCCGGCAACGGCCGCATCGTCACCCCGGGCGCCATCGACACCCACGTGCACTTCATCTGCCCGCAGCTGCTCGAGGAGGCCATGGGCGGTGGCATCACCACGCTCATCGGCGGCGGCACCGGACCGGCCGAGGGCTCCAAGGCCACCACCGTCACCCCGGGCGCGTGGCACCTGGGCCGCATGCTCGAGGCCACCGACGGCTGGCCCATGAACATCGTGCTGCTCGGCAAGGGCAACACCGTGCGGCACGAGGCCATGTGGGAGCAATTGCGCGGTGGCGCGGCCGGTTTCAAGCTGCACGAGGACTGGGGTACCACCCCGGCGGCCATCGACGCCTGCCTCACCGTCGCCGATGCCTCGGGAGTGCAGGTGGCCCTGCACTCGGACACCCTGAACGAGGCCGGATTCGTCGAGGACACCCTCGCCGCCATTCGCGGTCGCGCGATCCACTCGTATCACACCGAGGGCGCGGGCGGCGGGCACGCGCCCGACATCATCACCGTCGCAGCGCATCTCAACGTGCTGCCCAGTTCCACCAACCCGACCCGCCCGCACACGGTCAACACCCTGGACGAGCACCTGGACATGCTCATGGTGTGCCATCACCTGAGCCCGTCCATCCCCGAGGATCTGGCCTTCGCCGAGAGTCGCATCCGGCCCTCCACCATTGCCGCCGAGGATCTGCTGCACGACATGGGCGCGATCTCCATGATCGGCAGCGATTCCCAGGCGATGGGCCGCATCGGCGAGGTGGTCATGCGCACCTGGCAGACCGCGCACGTGATGAAGAAGCGCCGTGGCCCACTCGCGGGAGACGGTGCGGCGGACAACAATCGGGTTCAGCGCTACATCGCGAAATACACGATCTGCCCGGCCGTCGCGCACGGGCTCGACCACGAGATCGGTTCCATCGAGGTCGGCAAACTCGCCGATCTGGTGCTGTGGGAACCGGCGTTCTTCGGGGTGCGCCCGCACGCGGTGCTCAAGGGCGGCATGATCGCCTGGGCCGCGATGGGCGACGCCAACGCCTCGATTCCCACCCCGCAGCCGGTGCTGCCGCGCCCCATGTTCGGGGCCGCGCCGGTGGTGGCGGCGGGCACCTCGCTCTCGTTCGTGTCCGAACAGGCCATCGAGGACGGGCTGCCGAACCGCCTGCGGGTGAATCGGCAACTGGTGCCGGTGGCCAACGTTCGCAAGCGCACCAAGGAACACATGCCGCGCAACGACGCGATGCCGCGCATCGAGGTCGATCCCGACACCTTCGCCGTCCGGATCGACGGCGAGGTGTGGGCGGAGGAGCCCGCGGTCGAGTTGCCGATGGCGCAGCGCTACTTCCTGTTCTGACGCGGGCGGGCGGGCGGCCCCGGATCCCGATCACGCTGAATCGAAGGGGACCGGCGTTCTCGCGCCGGTGGCAGACTTGCCGGTATGACTACTGCCGACTGGGCCGATGTTGATCGCTATCTGGTGGACACCCTGGTGGGAGACGGGGACGCCGCCACCCTGGACGCGAACGCCGCCGCCGGGCTGCCCGCCATCGACGTGTCGCCGCCGCAGGGCAAGTTCCTGTACCTGCTCGCCAAGTCCGCCCGCGCGCGCCGGGTCCTCGAGATCGGGACGCTCGGCGGCTACAGCACCACCTGGCTGGCCCGCGCGGCCGGCAAGGACGGCCGGGTCGTCACCCTCGAGTTCGAGCCCAAGCACGCCGAGGTCGCCCGCGCGAATCTGGACCGGGCCGGGGTGGGGGACCGGGTCGACATCCGCGTCGGCGCCGCGCTGGACACGCTGCCGGTACTCGCCGAGGAGGGCCCCGAGCCGTTCGATCTGGTCTTCATCGACGCGGACAAGGTCAACAACGCGAACTACGTCCGGTGGGCATTGCGGCTGACCCACCCGGGCTCGGTCATCATCGTCGACAACGTCGTGCGCCACGGCGGGATCGCGGACCCGGATTCGGCCGATGCCGCGGTGCGCGCCAGCCGCGAGGTCCTCGAGCTGCTCGCGGCCGAGCCGACCCTGGAGGCCACCGCCGTGCAGACCGTCGGCAGCAAGGGCTGGGACGGATTCGCCTACGCGGTGGTCAAAGACGCCGACTGACGGGTGTTATAGCTCACCCGACGCCCCTGAACTGGGGTGATGTCGGGGGTGTGGCGCAGTTCTCGCGTTTGCTGTTTGTATGCCGGGTGATCGGTCAATACCGTCGGTGGGTATGAGCGACCCGTACGGACCCACCTTCCCGCCGCCCGGGTTCATGGCGCCACGGGAGCCCGGTGACCCCGAATCCGAGACCCTGCGAGAACGCCTGCGCCACACCGTAGTTCTCGTCGCGCCGGTCGCCACCCTGGTGCTGATGGTCGGCCTGCTGGCCGCCATCATGTGGCAGGGCGACCACGGCGGTGCGGCGCACGTCAAGGACGGCCGGGCCACCACGGCCACGGTCGCGCCCACCGTCGCCCATCAGCCGTCGTAACCCTCGGCGCACGAGCCTCGGCCGCGCACCGGGACAGGGCCGCGTTTGTTTCGCGGCCGATGAATGTGCCCATATGTGTTCTGCGACAGTGCTTTCGATCGTCCGACCGGCTGCGCGAGCGTCGGCCGCCCCGTGAATCGGGCCGTGCGCGAACACGCCGGGCCGGCGTGCGGACGCGGGGCGGTAGGGGGTGCGGTATGCCGCTGTTCGGCGCCGGGTCTCGTCCCAGCACAATGGTGCGCATGTCGAAGCGTGGGAAGCCCCGTCCGGTCGCCGAGGACTGCCCGTGCGGTCTGCCCGCGCTCTATACCGAGTGCTGCGGCCGTCTGCACGCGGGAACCGTGCGGGCCGGTACCGCCGAACAACTGATGCGCTCGCGGTTCAGCGCGTTCGCGGTGCGTGACGAGGCGTATCTACTGCGCAGCTGGGATCCGAGCACGCGCCCGGCCGACGTCGACTTCGATCCCGGCACCCGCTGGGAACGGTTGGAGATACTCGGCTCGACCGGCGGCGGGCCCTTCCACACCGAGGGCACGGTCGAGTTCCGCGCGCACTACCGGGCCGGCGGCGCGGCGGGCGTGCTGCACGAGAACAGCCGCTTCCGCCGCGCCGACGGCGAGTGGGTCTACCTCGACGGCGACATCAGCCCACGGCCATGATTCCGAAGATAGCCCCGGCCTGATCGGCGAGCACGCCGACCCGCGACGGCCCGGGCAGGTCCTGCGGCTCCTGGATCACGCAGCCGCCCAGTTCGACCGCGCGCGCCGCGACCTTGTCGGCGTCGGAGACGCGAATCGTGGTGCCCCAGAACGGCGCCGGTTCACCCGGCGTCACCCGGTGCGCCCCGCCGAACTCGTGGCCCCCGGCCACCGTGATCGCCTGGTACGGATTCTCGGTCGCGGTCTCCCACGCGGCATTGCCGTAACTCCAGCCCAGCACTCGCCCGTAGTGGGCGAGCGCCTCGGCGGGCGCGCGCACCGCGCCGTACTCGATCCAGCACGGGTTGTCCGGCTGCCCCCAGCGTTCGGTGCCGGACGCGGTCCGCAGCCGGGTGATGCCGTAGGGCGCGCCGTCTGGATCGGTGAGAATGCCGAACTCCAACTCGCCGAACGCGTCTCGCGGTTCCAGGAAGACCGCGCCGCCGTCCGCGACGCTCGCGGCGGCCGTGGCCGCGACGTCCTCGACCGCGAAATACGGCAGCCAGATGGCGGGTTTGAGCGAACCGTCGTCGGCGCGCGCGGTCACGATGCCCCCGACCTGAGCATCCGCCAGTGACAACCGCGTGTAGTGCCCGGCCTCGGCTCCCATGTCCTGTGCGGTCCAGCCGAACAGTCCGCGATAGAACTCCGCGGTGGCGCCGATATCGGGTGCGGTGACCTCGAACCAGCAGGGTGTGCCCGGGGTGAATGGCATGTCATCTCCTCGTCGATCGAATCGTGACGCGCAGGCGGGTACGCCGGATGTGCGCCGCATGCATCAATGGGGACGATGCGCGGCGGCGGAATTCATCGCCGCCGGGGAAACCACGCCGGAATCACCTGCCCGCGCGGGCCTCGAAGCCGTCGCACAGCGCGGTCAGCCCGCTGTCGAGCAGGTAGCCGGGATCCAGGAGCCCGGCGTCGCCGATGCCGTGCAGGTCGGCCAGGGCGGGCGGGGTCGGCCAGCGCGGGGTGCCGTCCAGCAGCGCGGTGAGGCCCGAGCCGGGTTCGGCGTCGCTGTCGCGGACCGCGAGCAGGTCGGCGCTGACGTGCTGCAGGGCAACCCCGGCGATGTAGCTCCACACCGACAGTGACATGCGGGTCGCCTCGCGGGTGTCGACGCCGAGCTCGCGGAAGCCCTCGACCAGCCACGCCAGCACGACCAGGCTGTGCTCGCCGAAGTTGTAGCGCGGCACCGCGAAGGTGAACAGCACCCACGGATGTTGCCGGTACAGCCGCCAATCCACCTCGGCGGCGATGCGCACACGATCACGCCAGGTCCAGCCCTGGCCCGCGGCGGGCGGGTAGGGATTGCGCCGCGAGACCTCGTCGGTCATCTCGGCCAGCAGCGTGTCCTTGTTGGGGATGTGCCGGTACAGCGACATCGCCCCGGCACCCATCCGCTCGGCGATGCGGCGCATCGACAGCGCGTCCAGTCCGTCGACGTCGGCGAGGGTGATGGCGGTGTCGACAATGGCCGTCCGGGTGAGCTTGGCCTCGGTCATCGGATGATTCTTCCCTTTTCCACGACGGCGTGCGTACACTGTACCCCGGCCCACGCGTACGTCGTACGCACGGCCGCTCCGATCTCCCGGGCTGCCGCGTACAGCCCCGAAAATTCAGCCCGAAGGATAGGTGATGACCAGTACTCTCGCGCGCTCTGCCGAGCAGACGCCGCGCCGCGCCTGGGCCGGACTGGCGGTGCTACTGCTCCCGGTCCTGCTGGTGTCGATGGATATGTCCGTGTTGTACCTGGCCATGCCCACCCTGACCGCGGACCTGGATCCCTCGGCGACCCAGCAGCTGTGGATCCTGGACATCTACGGCTTCATGATCGCCGGCCTGCTCATCACGATGGGCAATCTGGGTGATCGCATCGGACGCCGCAACATCCTGCTCGCGGGCGCCACGGTCTTCGGGCTCGCCTCGGTGCTGGCGGCTTTCGCCCCGAGCGCGCCGGTGCTCATCGCCGCGCGCGCCCTCATGGGCCTCGGCGGTGCGACGCTGCTGCCCTCGAGCCTGGCGCTGATCTCCAATCTCTTCCCCGAGGCTCGCGCGCGCGCCACCGCCATCGGCATCTGGACGGCCTTCTTCGCGGGCGGTTCCGCCGTCGGTCCGATCATCGGCGGCGTACTGCTGCACCACTTCTCGTGGGGCTCGGTCTTCCTGATCAACACCCCGGTGCTGCTGGTCCTGCTGGTCTTCGGGCCGCTGCTGCTGCCCGAACACCGCGCCACCGCCCTGGGCCCGCTGGACCTGCGGAGCGTGGCCCTGTCCATCGGCGGCATCCTGCCCCTGGTCTACGCGATCAAGCACTGTGCCGCAGAGGGATTCGACGCGCCCGCGATCGGTATCGGCCTGGTCGGAGCGCTGCTGCTCGTGCTGTTCGTGCGCAGGCAGCGGAACCTGAGCGAGCCGCTGCTGGATCTGAGCCTGTTCCGCCGGGGCCTGTTCTCGGTCGCCATCGGCTCGAGCACGGTCGGCATGCTCGCGCTCGCGGGCATGAGCTTCCTGACCAGCACCTACCTGCAATCGGTGACCGGACGCGATCCACTGCAGGCCGCGCTGCTCGGAATCCCCATGGCCGTCACGGTTTTCGCGTGCTCGATGACCGGCGCCCGGGTCGGGCGGTTGCTGGGCAACCGGCGCAGTTTCGTGCTCGCGCTCGGTATGGCCTCGATCGGCAATCTGCTGCTGCTCGGCATGGGGGTGCACGACGGGATCGGCTACTACATCGCCGGAACCGTGATCGCCGGCGCCGGACTGGGTATCGCGTTCACCCTGGTGTCCGAGGTGGCGGTGTCCTCGGTGCCGCCCGAGCGGGCCGGTTCCGCGGTGGGCATCTCCGAGACCAGTTTCGAACTCGGCAACGGCCTGGGCCTGGCGCTGCTGGGTTCGCTCGCCGCGCTGGTGTTCCGCAACGGCGGTGATTTCGGTCAGACGCTGGGCGAGACGATCACGCACGCCGGGGACAACGCGGCGCTGATCGAAGCGGCGCGCACGTCCTTCGTGCAGGGCATGCACGTGGCCACCACCGCGGGCGCGATCCTGCTCGGGATCATGGCGATCATCGCCGGGGTCAGCGGCCGAACACCGCGCCCATGACCTCGCCGATCGCCCGGTTCGCCGGCCGCAGGACCCGGGCGTTGATCCAGCGCAGCGGGCGCACCACGGTCGCCCGCCACGCGCGGGCCAGCGCCGTGAACAGCGGTCGCAGGACGGTGCGGTAGAGGTAGCGGCAGGGGGCCACCACCAGGAATCCGACGATGGCGGTGGCCACCCGCCAGCCGAACGCCAGCGCGGCCCCGAAGGCGTGCGCGATCGGCAGGATGATCCACCGCACGAGGGCCAGAACCGGCACAACGATCAGCCACTTCACCAGGAACCAGGTGATCCGGACGACGGCCCGGGTCACCGGGCGCAGAATCCAGCGGTCGATCCACCGGGCGGTCGGCGCGATGACGCGGGTGCCGAGCCAGACCAGCGCCGGGCGCAGCGCGCGCCGCCAGATCCACTGCTCCACGGCGGTTTTCAGCGGCCGCAGCACGAAGTCCAGCAGGAGCGCGCCCAGCGGGGTGAGGATCGCGCCCCACAGCAGCTGCTGAATCACCAGGCCCCACAGGTAGTCCTTGACGAACACGATCGCCGGGCGCACGATCCAGCGCCGGATGAAGCGGCCGATCGGAGCGAGCAGATGATCGAGGATGAACTCGAGCGTCGCGACCACCACGCGGCCCAGGAGTTTGCAGCCCTCCCAGAGCACGCGTAACGGCAGGAAGATCACCACCGCGATGGCGCGGGCGATCCAGCCGCCGATGGTGGTGTTTTCCGAATCCCGCTGTGGCGGAGTCTGTACCGGCATGCGTCCCATCCTTTCCCGTGCGGGACGCGATCGATCCCGTAGCAAAACTCTTCGTGCCCCGGGTATTTCCACTCAGGCCCCCGGTCGCGCCAACGAGGTTACAGTCGAAGCGTGGGTGAGAATTCGACGCCGAACACCACCGAGAATCCCGGGTCGAACGGCCGTCCGTTCGCCGAGCGGGTCGCGACCAGGATTCTGTATCCGACCACCCGGCCGCGCGCGAAAGAGTTGCGCGAGGCCGTGTCCGGGCGGGTGCTGCTGGTCACGGGCGCCTCGCACGGGATAGGCAAGGCCGCGGCCAAGAAGCTCGCCGCCGCCGGTGGGATCGTGCTGCTGGTGGCGCGCACCCTCGACGATCTCGAAGTGGTGGCCGCGGAAATCCGCGCGGACGGCGGTGTCGCGCATATCTATCGCGCCGATCTCACCGATATGGCGGCCGTCGAGGAACTCGGGGCCGCGGTGCTCGCCGAGCACGGGCGGGTCGATGTGGTGATCAATAACGCGGGCAAGTCGATTCGCCGTTCGCTCGACGAATCCTATGATCGCTTCCACGATTTCACCCGCACCATGGATATCAATTACCTCGGCCCGGTGCGATTGCTGCTGACGCTGCTGCCGAGCATGCGCGAGCGCCGGACCGGGCATATCGTCAACATCTCGACCTGGGGCCTGCGCATGCCGCCCGCCCCGCGCTGGGCGGCCTACGGCGCCTCCAAGGGCGCGTTCGACATCTGGCTGCGCACGGTGGCGACCGAGATCGCCGTCGACAACGTCACGACGACCTCGGTCTACATGCCCCTGGTCCACACCCGCATGAGCGCGCCGAGCGATTTCAGCGGCGTACCCGGGCTCACCGCCGCCGAAGCCGCGGATCTGGTGTGCCACGCGGTGGTTTCGCGCCCGCACGAGATCACCCCGTGGTGGACGGGTCCCGTGCAGGCGTGGACGGACCTGCGCCGCAGCGCCACCCAGCGTTTCATGGAGCGCAGCTTCCGCGGCCGGGAGTGAAGCGGGCCCGCCGCGCATTTGTGGCGGGCGCGGTTCGGAGATGACGTCCGTGGTCGGTGTGCGGGCCGCCGCGCGTCTGCGGCGGGCCGTTCACCGGTGTCAGGGAATCAGCACGACTTTGCCCGTGGTGGCGCGGTTTTCGAGGGCCCGATGCGCGGTCGCGGCCTGGGCCAGTGGGAAGCGGTGCAGGTCGGGGCGGAGCCGACCGGCGGCGGCCTCGGCCAGCGAACGTTCCTCGAGGGCGCGCAGACCGCCCGCGCGCTCGAGCATGGGCGGGCCCAGCACCACGCGCGAGCTCACCCCGAGCGCGGCGAGTTCCGCGTCGGTGATCGGGGCGTCGCCGTCGGAGAACCCGTAGATCAGGCGGGTGCCGCCGGGTTCGAGTAAACCCAGTGCGGTGCGGATGATGTCGCCACCGACGCTGTCGAACAGCACCCGCGCGGGACGGTCGCCGTACTCGGCGCGAATACGGTCGGCCCAGTCGGGGCGCAGGTAGTCCACGGCCAGGTCCGCGCCGTTGCGCGCGACCAGGTCGACCTTCTCCGGCCCGCCCGCCGCGCCGATGACCGTGGCGCCGGCGTTCTTCAGGTATTGCACGAGCAGCGTGCCGATGCCGCCGGCGGCGGCGGTGACGATGGCCACCGTCCCCGGGGTGAGGTCGGCGAATTGCGCTATGCCCAGGGCGGTTCGACCGGTGCCGATCATGGCGACGGCGGTCGGCGCGTCCAGGCCGGCCGGAATCTCGTGCAGCCGTTCGGCATCGGTGACGGCGAGTTCGGCGTAGCCGCCGGGTACCGGCCCCAGGTGGGCGACGACGTCGCGGCCCAGCCACTGTTCCGCGACACCGGGCCCGATCAGATTCACGCGGCCGGCGACCTCGCGGCCGGGAATGGTCGGTAGCGCGGGCAGGGGCAGCGGTCCCGCCGCGATGCCTCGCCGGAGGGCGGTGTCGATGACGTGCACCCCGCTCGCGGCGACCGCTATACGCACCTGACCGGGTCCGGGGACCGGATCCTCGACGGTGTCGTAGCGCAGATTCTCGGCGGACCCGAAGGCTTCGAGACGTATGGCGTGCACGGTGACTCCTAGAACTCGACTGCCGCTAAGCCTGCAACCTCACCCCGGGTTCAGGTCAAGCGTCCGGTCCGCTTCGCTTTAAGATCGAGCGATGCGATCCCCGGAGCAGCGCCGATGAGCCTGGCCACCCTGCTCAACCTCGCCGACTCGCGCCTGCCCATCGGCGGGCACGTGCACTCCGGCGGCATCGAGGAGGCCATCGCCTCCGGGCTCGTGCGCGACGTACGGACGGTCGAGCTGTACCTGCGCCGCCGGGTGCGCACCTCGGGCGCGGTGGCGGCCGCGCTGGCCGCCGCAGTGTGCGCGGGCGAGCTCACCCCGGCCCGCGCCGAGCTCGAGGCCGATGCCCGCACCCCGTCCCCGGCGGCGCGCGCGGCCTCGCGCGCCCAGGGCCGCGGCCTGCTGCGCCTGGCCAAACAGGTCTGGCCGCAAGCGGATTGGACCCCGCTGCCCCCGCGCCCGCACCTGTCCACGGTCTTCGGCGTCGTCGGCACGGCCTGCGCCGCCACCCCCGAGGAGGTTGCCGCGGTCGTCGTCTACACCACGATGACCGGCGCCGCGACCGCCGCCCAGCGCCTGCTGGCCCTGGACCCCGCCGCCGTGGCCGCCTGCACCATCCGCCTGTCCGCCCTGTGCGACGACACCGCCCGCGCCGCCGCGAAGTCCCTGACCGCCCTCTCGGACCCCCTCCAGGACGTCCTGGCCGAACGCCACGTGACCAGGGACATGCCCCTGTTCGCCTCCTGACCCACACGAAAGTCCCAGTGCGCGAACGCGTCTCGCTCCGCTACAGACTCGGGTCGAACACGAGTCGCAGGTCTCGCAAACCGTCCCGGGTACCGGCGGCGGTGTAGTCACGACCGCACACCTCGTCGACCGGCAGATCGCAATCCCGGGCGGGTTACACGCGGTTCACGCGGGTGGGCGAGGATGGACCCATGCCACCTCATTTCATCGATGGAGAGCCGCACGATCATGGGCCGGACCGGCCGCGGCGCGAGCGGACGGCGGGGGAGCCGGTGCGAATCGGCATCGGGGGACCGGTCGGGTCGGGTAAGACCGCGCTGGTGGCGGCGTTGTGCAGGCAGTTGCGGGAGGAGCTGTCCCTCGCGGTGCTGACCAACGACATCTACACGACCGAGGACGCGGACTTCCTGCGGCGGCACGCGGTGCTGCCCGACGAGCGGATCACCGCGGTGCAGACCGGCGGCTGCCCGCACACCGCCATTCGCGACGACATCACCGCGAACCTGGACGCGATCGACGATCTGATCGAGGCGAATCCGCCGCTGGACCTGATTCTGGTGGAGTCGGGCGGGGACAACTTGACCGCCACGTTCTCCTCGGGGCTCATCGACGCGCAGATCTTCGTGGTCGACGTGGCCGGTGGCGACAAGGTGCCGCGCAAGGGCGGCCCGGGCGTGACCTTCTCCGATCTGCTGGTGATCAACAAGACCGATCTGGCGCCCATGGTCGGCGCGGATCTGGCCGTGATGGACCGGGATTCGACCAAGGTGCGCGAGGGCAGGCCGTTCGTGTTCACCTCGCTCACCGAGGATCCGGCCGCGACCCCGGTGCTGTCGTGGGTGCGTGATCAGCTGCGACTGGCCGCCGCCCAGGACGCGGCCGGAACGCACGCGCACACCGCGCAGGATGCGACAACCGGTGCGCCGCATACACACTGACGCACCCGCCGGCCGGCCCGCGGCGGTGGGCCGTGCGCACTGAACTGCGGATCGTGGCCGCGGCGGGCGAACTGCCGCGGCTGCACGCGGTCGGCGGACTCGCGGCGCGGCACACCGGCCCGGAGACCGTGCACCTGATCGGCACCGCCGCCACGCCCCTGGGCGGGGACGAACTGGATATCTCGATCGTGGTGGGCCCGGGCGCGCGGCTCGCCGTGCGGTCGGTGGCGGCCACGATCGCGCTGCCGGGTCTGCGAACCCTGACGTCGGTGGCGCACTGGCGCTTCGAGGTGGGCGCGGACGGGGAGCTCGACGTCGATCCCGAACCCACGGTGGTCGCCGGCGGCGCGCGGCACGATACGTTCACCACGGTGTTGCTGGGCGAGAACGCGCGCCTGCGGCTGCGCGAAAGAGTGCAGATCGGCCGGATCGGCGAGGACCACGGGTACTGGTCGGGGGAGCTGCGCGCCGATGTGGGCGATACGCCGCTGCTGCGACACCGGCTGGAGCTGGGCGCGGACGCCGTGACCGAGGACGCGCTGTCCGGTCCGCGCGCGCTGGAAAGTGTTCTCACCTATCCGGATTCCCGTGCGGCCGAGACCGCCGGACCGGAGTCGGCGTTGCTGCCGCTCGCCGCCGGGGGCACGCTGTTCACCCGGACCGCGCGGCTCCTGCGCGTGTGACCCGCGGCGTGCCGGTGGGCGCGCGAAGCGGCGCGTGCGGACCACCCGGAAACTTCACGTGCGACGGGAACCGGACCTCACCCCCGGTACCCGCCGCACGGTCCTGCTCACTATCGAATTACCGCGAAAAGAGTGTCGCCGAAACGAAATCAGTTGCCGACGACGCGCGGCGGAGCGTTGTACGCGTTCACCGCGCCGACGGCCGCACCCACCGCGGCGCCTGCCACGGCAGCGGGGATGGCGACGGCAGCGGCGCCGGCGGCCGCGCCGGCCAGCGGACCGGCCACGAGGCCGACCGGGAACAGCGGCAGGCCGACCACGAGGCCCAGGGCCGCGCCGACGGTCGCCGAGGTGAGCGCGACCGGCATCGAGGCACTCGCGCCCGCGACCGCACCCATGGCCGCGGTGCCGACGGTCTGTCCGGCGATCCGGTCGGAACGGCTGCGCTCCATCCCGATCGAGTCGAGGAAGGTGGCGATGTTGGCCTCGGTCTGCGCCGACTGGTCGTTGATCTGGATGGCCTGCTCTTTGTCCATCCAGGTCGGAGCGTCGACCACCACGTCGCCGAAGCGGAACTTACCGGCGGGCGGGGCGATCGGCGGCACCGCGGGGACCGGCGCCGGCGGGTGCAGTACTCCGACGGGAGCCAGGTAGCTCTTGTCCGGGGCCTGACGCGACCACTGGATCGAGCTGTAGGTCTGGTCGGGGATCTGCAGGCCCTCGTAGGGCATGACATTGGGCGCGTCGGCGGCGGGCCACTGAGCGGGCGCGTCGCCGGTGTGGGTCACCGCATTGGGTTCCACCGGTGAGGCGTTGGCGGCGCCGGTGCCAACGATCGCCAAGACTAGGGGAACCGCGCCTGCCGCCACCACATTTCCGACTTTGTTGCGGTGCGGGTTGAGCGCGCGGTGCTTACCTGCGGCCATTACGACCTTTCTTCCGGGGGGACATCGACGCCCGACATTCGGACCCGCCGGTCAACCGGATTGGTGGTCGAATCGGACTATCGGAATCGTCCGTATTGCCGAAAGTTAGCTAAATTCGGAACAATTCACGCAATAGGGCCGGAATCCCCGCTGAGGGATCCCGGCCCGGATGCGATTGCAATCACTCGGGCGTTGCTGCCGGTTCGATAGAACCGGTTATCGGCGCCCGAGCACACGTCTGCCGGCGAATTCGATCGATGGGAACTACCCCGCGGGCACGACCTCGGCCGGCGCCATGACGCCGTTGGCCGCACCGACCGCCGCGCCGATGCCCGCGCCGACGGCCGCTGCGGGCACCGCGACGAGCGCGACCGCCGCACTGGCCCCGATGGTCGGGCCGAAGAACCAGCCGAAGGGCGCGAACGGCGTACCGGCCAGCGCGCCGACCAGTCCGCCCATGGCCGCCGCGGCGATCTCCACGGGCGCGGCCACACCGACGCCCACCACCGCGCCGACGGCGGCGTTGCCGATGGTCTGGGCCGCGATGCGATCCGACCGGCTGGCCTCGAAGCCCGCCGAATCCAGGCTCGCGGCCAGATCGGCCTCGGCGCGCGCGGACACGCCGTTGATCTGCGCGGCCTGCTCCGGGGTGAGCCACGCCGGGATATCGACCTGGGTGTCACCGAAGCGCAGTTTGCCCTCGGGCGCGGCGATGGGGGCCACGGCCCGGGCCGCCGCCGGATCGGGCATGCGCAGCGCGTCGAAGTCCACCGCCGCGAGCGGGGCGTTCGGGATCTGGCGTACCCCGGTGGCGGAATCGCGCCCGACGTAGACCACCGGCGCGACCTCGGCGACGGCGGGCTCGGCCGCCACCGCCTGCTCGGTCTCGGCCGCCGGTTCGACGTCGAGCGCGACCGGCGCGGTCTCGACGGCGGGCGGTGCGGCCGGGATCAGGCCGCGCAGTTCTGCCGGAACCGCGAACTGCCCGAACGGGGTGTCGAGCAGTCCGGTCTGCGGCTCGGTGGCGGCGGGCTGGGTTTCTTCTGTCGGAACCGGTTCTGCCGCCGCGGTTCCGGCGGAACCGAGTGCGGCGACCAGCGGGAGCGCGCCCGCGATGGCGAGGGAACCGATACGCCGCCGACGCGACGAACTCCGATCAACCGGTTGGCGTTTGCCCATGGATGACCTCTCTAACCGAATGTCCACTGATGTCGGGCATTCGGATCAGTCATACGGGCCGGATTGGTTAGGGGATCCCCCCGGTCGAGGTTAGGGGATTACCCTGCGCGCTGTTCCCCGGACGGACCGGTCTTGGTGTTCGCTGTGGATTTGCCATTCTCCGAAGGGGATTCGCCGCCGATCTGCTTGTGCAGTTCGAGCGCCTCCTCCGGGTCGTCCAGCGCCTCGAGTGCGAGCCGGGCGAACACCCACTGCTCGGTCGCGGCCATCTGCCCGCGGTGCCGGCCCAGGAACGAGACGAACCACTCGAAGACGGTGACGAAGCGGCTGCGGAACCCGACCAGGTACCACAGGTGCAGCGCGAGCCACGCCAGCCAGGCGAAGAACCCGCTGAACTCGAGCTTGCCGACCTGGCACACGGCGTAGAACCGCGACACCGTGGCCATCGAGCCCTTGTCGAAGTACTTGAAGGGCTTGCGCGCGTCGGGCTGCTCCCCGGAGAGCCCGGCCTTGATGGCCTTGGCCGCGTAGGTGCCGCCCTGGATCGCGCCCTGCGCCTGGCCCGGTACGTTCGGCACCGACATGAGGTCGCCGATGACGAAGACGTTCGGGTAGCCCTTGATGGTCAGGTCCTGCTCGACGATCACGCGCCCGGCCCGGTCGGTCTCGGTGCCCTTGGAGCGCTCGGCGAGCATCTTGCCCAGTTCGCTGGCCTGCACGCCGGCCGACCACACCTTGCACGCGGACTCGATGCGGCGGGTGCCGTCCTTGTCCTTCACGGTCACACCGCGCGCGTCGACGTTGGTGACCATGGCGTTGAGCTGGATCTCCACGCCCATCTTCTCGAGCCGCTGGTGCGCCTTGCCGCCGAGCTTGGGGCCCATGGGCTTGAGCACGGCGTCCGCGCCCTCGACCAAGATGACGCGTGCGTCGCGGGTGTCGATGTTGCGGAAGGTGCCGTCCAGGGTGCGATCGGCGAGTTCGGCGATCTGCCCGGCCAATTCGACGCCGGTGGGGCCGCCGCCGACGACCACGAAGTTCATGAAGCGCTCGCGGGTCTCCTCGTCCTTGGCCAGTTCGGCCTCTTCGAAGGAGCCGAGAATGCGCGCGCGCAATTCGAGGGCGTCGTCGATGGTCTTCATGCCCGGGGCGTAGGTGGCGAAGTGGTCGTTGCCGAAGTAGGACTGCTGCGCGCCCGTGGCGACGATCAGGCTGTCGAACGGGGTGACGGTGTCCTGGTTGAGCAGGCGGGAGGTGACGGTGCCGCCGTCGAGGTCGATGTCGTTGACCTCGCCCATGATGACCCGCACGTTGCGCTGTTTGCGCAGCACGATGCGGGTGGCGGGGGCGATCTCACCGACGGACAGGATGCCGGTTGCGACCTGGTAGAGCAGCGGCTGGAACAGGTGCGTGGAAGTCTTGGAGATCAACGTGACGTCCACGTCGGCCTTGCGCAGGTGCTGGCAGGCGAACAGTCCACCGAACCCGGACCCGATCACCACCACGCGATGGCGCTGTTCGACGGAATTATCGGTGCTCATCTAGTCCCTGCTCCTCGCCAGACGGTGAAAGTACGACACTTCACGCCCAACGGTAGTACGGCGTGAGGTGCGACGACCAATCAGGACCAATCGGAAACCGCGTCGCAACAGCTCTATCGAAAATACAATATGGGCGGTCGCTCAGGGGCAATCTCGTGGTCATCTTGGCCGGTCGGTTCTCACCCCGGGTGCCCGGCGGGGGCCGCGACCCCGGCCGGAGCCGGGATCGCGACCTCGTCCGGAGCCGGTCAGCGTCCGGCGAAGAGCATTTTCGCGACGCGCGTCGTGGTTTCCGAGCCGTCGGTGTAGCTGCCGTCCAGGCCCTGCTCGCTCATGATGGCCAGGGTGTAGCGCTCACCGGGGCCGGCGAACCCGACCGAGTTCACGACCCAGCCGCCGTTCTCCTGCGACCAGCCGTTCTTCAGGCCGGGCTGCATGGCCGCGCCCGCGCCCCACACACCCCAGTGCTGGTTGGTGTCGACCCGGCGCATGCGATCGACCAGGTAGGCGCGATCGTCCGGGTGCATGTGGGTCAGCACGTTGTCCATGAGCGCGTCCAGGTCGGACGGGCTGCACTGCTGGAATCCCCAGTCCGGGAACAGCTTCGTCTGCTCCACGGTGGTGACCGGGGGCAGCGGCACGATATTGCGCATTCCGTTGGCGCGGAAGGCATTCTGGAAGGCCATGCGGTCCATGCCCGCGTACTTGTTCCAGAGAATGTCCGCCGCGTTGTCGTTGGAGGTGGCGAGCATGGATTCGAGCAGGGCGCGATCACCGGGATCGAGGTTGATGGCCCCGACCCGGGCGCGATTGATCAAATCCTCCGCGATGGCCAGTTTGATGGTGGACGCGGTCCAGAACATCCTCTCCGCGTGGTCATTTCGATAGATGCCGCCGGTGACTCTGTCCCGCACCACGTATCCGGTGGTGCCGGGCCTGGTTCGCAGGTAGTTGTCGACAGCGGTGATCCGGGTACTCAGATCGCAGTCGAAACCGGGCAGGCAACCCTGCGCGAGTACCGGCAGCGCACCGGCCGAGGGGACGAATACCGGTGCGGCTGGAATGAAGGCGGCAGCGGCGAGGACGCAAGCGGAGGCGGCCACGCGGGAGCGCCGGGCCATGGGGGAACGCACGCAGGGAACAATAGACATCACAATGCGGTTGGCGCACGTCTTGAGCGAAAGCAATGGATGTGATAGCGAAATTCCACTGTCACACCGGGATTCGCGAACCCCTCCGGCGCGTCGATGCGATCAACGGAAGGCGGCTGTCAGTTCCTCGATGCTGCGTCCGTTGAGCCGGTAGCAGTGTTCGAAGGCTTCGGTGTGCCGATCGCGCGGCCACGCCGCCAGTACCACTCCGCGGCCGTAATACCGCGAATGCACGAGTTCCCAGCGGTCTCCGACCCGGCGGACCGTGAACCCGCGTCTGGGGACCATGGGAATCACCGACGCTGACATGCCTCGAACCAGCCTTTCCTTCACCGATTTTCCTGCCTCCCCCGAAATGCACTGTCGCATACCACACTCGATATGCCGGGTGACGCGCCCTAGCTAATCTTCGGCGTGTGGCGGGCGTCACCCGGCGAGCCGGGGTGCCCGGTGATTGCATGTGAGTCGCTGACTGTATAAACACAGCTCGTGCACATTCATCGGGCCGAGCGTGCGGACACGCTCGCCGACGCGCTGGCCGAACTGCTCGCCGATCCGCCGGCCGATCCCTTCACCGCCGAGGTGGTGGCCGTTCCGGCCAAAGGCATCGAGCGGTGGCTGCAGCAGCGGCTGTCCGCGGTGCTGGGCAGCGCGTCGCTCGCCGATGGAGTATCGGCCAATATCGATTTCGCCGATCCGGCGGGATTGGTCGCGGCGGTGCTGGCCGAGGCCACCGGGTACGCGCCGGACGCGGATCCGTGGGCGGCCGAGCGCGTGGTGTGGACCCTGCTGCCGGTCCTCGACGCGGTGCTGGACGAGCCGTGGGGCGCGGTGCTCGCCCGGCACCTCGGGCACGGTGACCCGGCGGGGTACCGGGTCGGGCGGCGCTACGCGACGGCGGCCCGGATCGCGGCGCTGTTCGCGGGCTACGCCCAGCAGCGCCCGGCCATGATCGCCGAGTGGGCGGGCGGGGCCGACACCGACGGCGCGGGGCACGAGCTGCCCGAGGACCTGCGCTGGCAGCCCGAGCTGTGGCGGCGGCTGCGCGCGGCGGTCGGCGCGCCGAGCCCGGCCGAACGGCTCGAGGCGGCCTGCGCGCGCCTGCGGGCGGACCCGTCGGTGGTGTCGCTGCCGGACCGGATCTCGCTGTTCGGGGTGACGCGCTTGAGCACCGATCAGTGGGAGGTGCTGTCCGCGCTGTCGAGCGGGCGGGGTGTGCACCTGTGGCTGGTGCATCCGAGCCCGGCGCTGTGGACCAAGCTCGCCGACTCCGAGGTGATCCCGAATTCCACTGTGCGGGTGCGGCATCCGCTGCTGGCGGCGCTCGGGCGCGATGTGCGGGAACTGCAGGAGCGGCTCGCGGGGTACGACCACATCGACACCTACCATCCGCGCCCGGACGCGGCGGGTGCGGCGGGTGCGCCGGGCTCGCGCACCCTGCTGACCGAGTTGCAGGCCGCCATCCGGCAGGATCGCTGGTCGCTGCTGCCCGACCCGGGCCTGGCCGACGGCAGTATCACCGTGCACTCGTGCCACGGCCCCGCGCGGCAGGTGGAGGTGCTGCGGGACAGTCTGCTCGGGTTGTTCGCGGCCGATCCGACCCTCGAACCGCGCGATGTCATCGTCATGTGCCCGGACGTGGAGAGTTACGCGCCGCTGGTGCGCGCGGCGTTCGGGCAGTGGTCCCTCGAGGGCGGTGAGAACGGGCATCCCGCGCACGGGCTGCGGGTGCGCCTGGCGGATCGGGCGCAGCGCGCGGTGAATCCGCTGCTGGATGTCATCGGCATTCTGCTGGAGTTGGCCGACGGGCGGGTCACGGTCACCGAGGCGCTGGATCTGGCCGCGTCCGAACCGGTGCGGCTGCGCTGCGGTTTCGACGACGACGACATCGAGCGACTGCGGGACTGGGCCGCGGAGACCGGCGCGCGCTGGGGGATCGGACAGCGCCAGCGGCAGGCGTTCGGGCTCGGGGACTTCGCGCAGAACACCCTCAACGCGGCCGTCGACCGGATCCTGCTGGGTGTGGCCGCGGGCGAATCCAGCGAGGACTGGCTGGAATTGGTGTTGCCGCTGGACGACGTGGACAGCAACGACATCGACCTGGCGGGGCGCTTCGCCGAGTTCGTCGACCGGCTCGCGGTCTGTCTGCGCGATCTGCGCGGGCCGACCCTGGAGGAGCCCGCGGGGTCCGCGCGGCCCGCCGCCGAGTGGGCGCAGGTGCTGGGCCGGGCCCTGGATCTGCTGACCGATGTGCCGCTGTCGCAGGGCTGGATGGGCGTGCAGGCCCGGCGCGAGCTCGCCGCGGCCACCGAGCACGCGGGCCGTATTCCGCTGCGGCTCACCGACATCGCGGCGCTGCTGGACGCCAGGCTGGCCGGGCGGCCCTCGCGCGCGAACTTCCGCACCGGTGAGCTGACGGTGTGCACTATGGTGCCCATGCGGTCGGTGCCGCACCGGGTCGTGGTGCTGCTCGGACTCGACGACGAGGTGTTCCCGCGCGCCGGCGGGGTGGACGGGGACGACGTGCTGGCCCGGCATCGCCGCCCGGGGGACCGCGATCCGCGCAGCGAGGATCGGCAGCTGCTGCTGGACGCCATCATGGCGGCGGGGGAGCGACTGGTGTTGCTGCACACCGGATCCGATCCGGTGTCCGGTGCACATCGGCCGCCCGCGATTCCGCTGGCCGAGGTGCTGGACACGGTGCGCGCCCACGTCGGGGCCGCGGCCATGGACCACGTGATCACGCGACATCCGTTGCAGCCCTTCGACCGTCGCAACTTCCGGGCCGAGCGGCCGTTCAGCTTCGACACCGTCGCGCTGGCGGGCGCGCGGGCGGCCCAACGACCGGCCGGGCCGCGCCCGCCGTTCCTGGCGGCCCCGCTGCCGAGCGGTGAGCCCGCGGATGTGGAGCTCGCGGACCTGGTGGCCTTCGTCGAACATCCCATGCGCGCGTTCCTGTGGCAGCGCTTGGGGATTCGGGTGCCCGAGGACGCCGAGGAGATCGCCGACCGGCTGCCCGTGGAACTCGACGGGCTCAGCAAATGGAACATCGGCGAGCGCATGCTGACCTCCCGGCTCACCGGGGTCGATCCGAACGCGCTGCGGGCCGCGGAGTGGCGGCGCGGCACCCTGCCGCCGTTCGCGCTCGGCGCGGCCGTGCTGGACGAGGTGGAGGGCACCGTGGACCGGCTGGTGCGGGTCGCGCAGCCGCTGCACGAGATCCCGGGCCGCACCGTCGACATCGCGGTGGATCTGGGCGACGGCCGCCGGCTCACCGGCACGGTGCCCGAGGTGCACGACGACGCGGTGCTGCGCACGACCTTCTCCCGGGTCGCGCCCAAACACCGGATGGCCGCGTGGGTGCGGCTGCTGGCGCTCGCGGCCACCGGCGATCATCAGAGCTGGCGGGCCATCACGATCGGGCGCGGCAAGATGCAGCGCCCCACCTGGCAGTCCACCCTGGTCTCGCCGAACGCGCCCACGGCCCGGGCCCTGCTGCGCGAGCTGGCGGACCTGCGCGACCGCGGCCTGGCCGAGCCCCTGCCCATCGTCCCCGCGGCCTCCGCGGTCTACGCCGAACGCCGCCTGGCCGGCGCCACCCCCGAGGACGCGCTGCTGGCCGCGGAACACGAGTTCGACGGCGGCAAGGACGGTCCCGGCCGCTACGGCGAACACACCGACCGCTACCTGCGCTACATCCTCGGCCCGGCCCCGCGCTTCCACCAGCTGACCGAGGCCCCCGCCGGGGATCCGTCCTCCCCGCAATCCGAACCGACCCGCTTCGGCGAACTGGCCCGCCGCCTGTGGAACCCGCTGCTCACCAACGAACACCAGGGCCAGCCGTGACGACCACCCACCCGAGCACCACGGTGCTCATCCACCCGAGCACCACCGAAAGGCGCGGATGACCGACGACCTCTTCTCGCTCGCCGACGCCCCCGCCATCCCCCCGGCCCCCCGCGCCCGCCGCGACCACCCCGCCCCGCCCCAGCCCGCCTCCGCCCCGGAGCCCCCGGACGCCCCGGACCTCTTCAGCGTCCAGGACGAGCGCACGGACTCGGGCGCCCCCCACGCCACCGAACCCGCCGCCTCGGCACACCCGCGGCCGGAAAACCAGGACGGTCCAGCCCTTTTCGGCGTCCAGGACGACCGAGCCGACTCGGCGGTTGCTCCCGCCGCCGCTTCCGTTCCTGCGGCCGAATCGGACGATGCCGCCGCTGATCGGCCGGCCGAGGAGCCGGGCGCGCCGGGTCCTGCCGGGCTCACCGACGAACCGGCCGAACCCGACCTGTTCGGTGGCGAGGTGCTCGGTGGGGAGGGTGTCGAGGACGGCGAAACGTCGGCGGAATACGCTGCGGGGGAGATGGATTCGGTAGCGGCTGATGTGGGGCACGGGCAGGGGGAAGGGCTGTGGGGGGTCGAGGAGAGGTCGGGTGGCGGGGTGAACCCGGGTGCGGGGGACGGGGACTCGGGGGACGGGTTCTCGTTGACGGGGGCGCTGCCGGTCGGGACGACCGTGCTCGAGGCCAGTGCGGGCACGGGCAAGACCTACGCCATCGTCGGGCTGGCGGTGCGGTTCGTGGCCGAGGCGGGGGTCGACATCTCGCGACTGCTGCTGGTGACCTTCAGCCGGGCGGCTACCCAGGAACTGCGCGAGCGCACGCGGGACCGGTTCGTGGCGGTGGCAGCGGCGCTCGCCGACCCGGAGCGGGCGCAGGCGCGGGGCGACGAGCTGATCCGGCATCTGGCACAGGCGAATCCGACCGAGGTGGCCGCGCGGCGGGAACGACTGCTGGCCGCGCTCTCGGACTTCGACGCCGGGACCATCGCCACCACGCACAGCTTCTGCCAGCGCATGCTGGACGAGCTCGGATTCGCGGGTGAACTCGATCCCGGTGTGCGGCTGGTGGAGAGCGTCGAGGACGTGGTCTCCACCGTCGCGGACGACCTGTACCTGAGCCGGTACGCGCGCGGGGACGCCCCGTTCGGCCCGCCCGACGCCCAGCGCCTCGCCTCGGCCGCGGTCGGGGACCGGGCAGCGGTGCTCGTGCCCGACGCCGAGGGCGAGGACGACCCGGCGGGGGAGCGGGTCGCGTTCGCCGCGGCCGCCCGCGCGGAAACCGCACGGCGCAAACGGCTTTCCGGCCTGCGCGATTTCGACGATCTGCTCACCCTGCTGCACGACGTGCTCGCCGATCCCGAGCACGGCGACCGCGCCTGCCGCCGGATCCGGGATCGCTTCCAGGTCGCCCTGGTCGACGAGTTCCAGGACACCGACCCGCTGCAGTGGGACATCCTGCGGCGCGCCTTCCACGGGCACACCACCCTCGTGCTCGTCGGCGACCCGAAACAGGCCATCTACGCCTTCCGCGGCGCGGAGGTGCTCAGCTACCTGGACGCGGTCGTGCACGCCGACGCCAAGCGCGAGCTCACCACCAACTGGCGCAGCGACGCCGGTCTGCTGGCCGCTCTCGAGCACCTGCACGGCGGAGCGGCCTTGGGACACAAGGAGATCACCGTCCACCGGGTGGCGGCGACCCGGGACTTCAGCCGCCTGTCCGGCGATCCGGCCTCGGTGACCCCGTTCCGGCTGCGCTGCCTGCCGCGCACCGGCGCGGGCCCGCTGAACCGCTCCGGCTATCCCACGGTCGGACGCCAGCGCGAGCGCGTGGCCGTCGACGTGGCCGCCGACATCGTGCGCCTGCTGGAGTCGGGCACCCTGATCGATGCCGGAACCCCGTGCGAAAGGCCGCTCGGGCCGGGCGATATCGCGGTGCTGGTTCGCAATCGCAACCAACTCGACCTGGTGCGCAAGGAACTCGAACTCGCCGGTGTGGCCGCCGTACTCGCCGGTGGCGCGAGCGTGTTCGGCACACCCGCCGCCACCGAATGGCTGTGGCTGCTGCACGCCCTGGAACAGCCGCACCGCGCCGATCGCGTGCGCCTCGCGGCGGGCACCGCGCTGCTCGGGGTGAGCGCGCAGGAGATCGATTCCGGCGGTGCGGATCTCGTGGGCCGGCTGGGCGCGGAACTGCGCGACGCGGCCCGGCTGTTCGGCCGCACCGGTTTCGCCGCGGTCTTCGAGAAGATGAGCGCGCAGACCCGGCTCACGCCCCGCCTGCTGGCCCTCGAGGGCGGCGAACGCCGGCTGACCGACCTGCGCCAGATCGCGCAGTTGCTCGACGAGGCCGCCCTGCGCGAGGGCTTGGGCCTGAGCGCGCTCACCCGCTGGCTCGCCGACCGCGTTCGCGACCCGCAGTCGGGCAGTGTGGCCGATCGCAGCCGCCGGCTGGACCGGGACGCCGCGGCCGTGCAGATCGCGACCGTGCACGCCAGCAAGGGCCTCGAATTCCCGGTCGTATACCTGCCTTTCGCGTGGGACGCCGCCAAGCTTCGCAACCCCCCGACCATGCTCTTCCACGACGAACAGGGCCGCCGAGTTCTGGACGTCGGCGGTCCCGACGCCCCCGGCTACGGCGCCCGCCGCCTGCGCGCGGAGAGCGAGGAGGCGGCCGAGGAACTGCGCCTGCTGTACGTGGCGCTGACCCGCGCCGGTGCGCAGGTGGTGGCCTGGTGGGCGCCCGCGTTCGACACCCAGACCGCACCGCTGCACCGTATGATCCTGGGCCGCGAGCCGGGCAGTCCCGCGGTGGCAGACAAGGTCGGCGTGCCCGCGGATTCGGTTGTGCTCGAGCGCATCCGGGAGTGGGCGGCGACCGCGCCGCCCGGGGTGCTGGCGATCGAACCGCTGCTGGACTTCCAGCGCGCACGCCTGGGCCGCACCGACGCCGGCGTCGCCCCCGAACCCCTGGAGGCGGCGCGCTTCGACCGCGTCCTGGATCAGGATTGGCGGCGCACCTCCTACTCGGCGCTCACCGCCGGGGCGCACGACGCCCTGCCCGCCGGGGACACCCCCGACGGCGGCGGCGTCGCCGACGAGCCCGCGACCCCGAACGTGCTGCTCGACGACGCCGAGCTCTTCACCGCGGCCGCGCCCTCGCTCATGAACACGCTGCCCTACGGCGCGGAATTCGGCACCCTGGTGCACGAGATCCTGGAGTACGTCGACACCGACGCCCCCGATCTGGCCGCCGAGATGCGCGCGCGCTGCGAACACGCGGTCGCCGAGCAGATGTTCGACGCCGACCCCGAGGTGCTCGCGCGGGCGCTGCTCGCGGTCATGCACACCCCCATCGGCTTCGGCACCCTGGCCACCGTCTCGGCCCGGGACCGGTTGAGCGAGCTGGATTTCGAGCTGCCCCTCGCCGGCGGCGACCAGCCCGTGGCGGGCCGGGTCACCGTCCCCGCGATCGCGGATCTGCTGCGCCGCCACCTGCCCGCGGACGACGTGTTCGCCCCCTACGCCGATCAGCTCGCCCACCTCGACGACGCTCCGCTGCGCGGCTACCTGACCGGCAGCATCGACGCCGTACTGCGCATCCCCGGACCGGCTTTCGTGGTGGTCGACTACAAGACCAACCGCCTGGGCGCCGGTGATCTGACCGTCGCGCACTACACCCACGAGCGCATGGCCGCGGAGATGATGCGCTCGCACTACCCCCTGCAGGCGATCCTGTATTCGGTTGCCCTGCACCGCTACCTGCGCTGGCGCCTGCCCGGCTACGACCCCGCCACCCATCTGGGTGGCATCCGGTACCTGTTCGTCCGCGGCATGATCGGCCCCCACACCCCCGACGGCGCAGGGGTTTTCGACTGGAAGCCCCCCGCCGCCCTGGTGGTTGCCCTGTCCGCCCTCCTGGCGGGCGACGTCCTCGGATCGGAGACCCGTTGATGCCCCCGACCACGATTGCCCGCCCGGTGTCGCCGCGTTCGAAAGGGGTGGCGCGGTGACCGCCATCCAGCTGGCGCAGCGGGGTACGGGACTGCTGCAGGTGTTCAACGCCGCCGGGGTCCTCAACGCCGCGGATGTGCATGTGGCGCTGCGGCTCACGCGGCTCGCACGCGAGAGCTCGGAGGCCGTGGTGTTCGCGACCGCGCTCGCGGTGCGCGCGGTGCGATCGGGTTCGGTGTGCCTCGAGGTGCGGCGCATGCACGAGATCGGCGTCGACGCCGAGGGCGCCGAGGAGTCGGCGATCGACCCGGCCACGCTGCCGTGGCCGGACGTCGAGCAGGTCATCGCGGCGCTGCGGGTGAGCCCGCTGGTGTGCGGGAGCGCGGCCGGGCCGCTACGCCCGCTGCGGCTGATCGAACCGGCGGGCGGTTCCGAGGCGGGCCCGCTGCTGTACCTGGACCGGTACTACCGGCAGGAGGAGACGATTCGGCAGGTGCTGACCGAGCGCTCCACCACCCAGCCCATGGTCGACGCGGATCTGATTCGGCGCGAACTGGATCGGCTGTTCCCCGACCAGGGCGGCCCGGGCGAGCCGCCGGACCGCCAGCGCCTGGCCGCCGCGCTGGCGACCACCCAGTGGACCACCGTGGTCGCGGGCGGTCCCGGCACCGGCAAGACCCACACCATCGCCCGGGTGCTCGCCCTGCTGGTCGCGCACCAGGCGGCGATTCCGGGCGCACCCACCCTGCGCATCGCCCTGGCCGCCCCCACCGGCAAGGCCGCCGCGCGCCTGCAGGAATCGGTGCGCGAGCAGGCCGGCGACATCGGCCTGCCCGAACTCACCGCCGCCACCCTGCACCGGCTGCTGGGCTGGCAGCGCGGCGGCGCGGGCCGCTTCAAGCACAACGAGTTCAACCGCCTGCCCTACGACGTCATCGTGGTGGACGAGACCTCCATGGTGTCGCTGACCATGATGAGCCGTCTGCTCCCGGCGGTGCGTCCCGACGCGCGCCTGGTGCTGGTCGGCGACCCGGACCAGCTGGCCTCGGTCGACGCCGGCGCCGTACTCGCCGACCTGGTGGCCGGACCGATTGCCGGACAGGCCAATCCGGCCCTGGAACAGATTCTCGGCGGCGATCTGCGCGCCACCGCCGCGCACCCGGACGCCCTGTCCGGTCGCGAACGCGAGCGCCTGCGCGGCGGGATCGTCCGTCTCACCCGGGGCCGCCGCTTCGGCGGAAAGATCGCCGAACTGGCCGTGGCCGTGCGCGCCGGTGACGCCGACACGGCCATGGACCTGCTCGTCGCGGGCGGCGCCGAACTCTCGCTGCACACCCCCGAGGACATCGCGGAGGTGCGCGCCGATGTGCTGCGCGCGGCCCGCTCCGCCACCGACGCCGCCGTCGCGGGCGACGCCACCGCGGCGCTCACCGCCCTGGAATCGCATCGCCTGCTCTGCGCTCATCGCCAGGGCCCCTTCGGCGTCGAACGCTGGGACCGGCTGGCCGCGAGCTGGGCCGCGGCGGCGGGCATCAGTACCGATCCCGGTCCGGGGCACTGGTATCCGGGTCAGCCGCTGCTGGTCACCGCCAACGATCACGAGGCGCGCATCTACAACGGCGACACCGGCGTCATCGTGCGCGCGCCCGACGGCACGCTGCGCGCGGCGCTGCAGCGCGGCACCGAGCCGTATCTGGTGCATCCCACCCAGTTCCCGGGCGTCACGACGGTGTACGCCATGACGATTCACCGCAGCCAGGGCAGCCAGTACGACAACGTCTCGGTGGTGCTGCCCGGCCCGGAATCCACGCTGCTCACCCGAGAGTTGCTGTACACGGCCATCACCCGGGCCCGGCGGCACGTGCGGGTGCTGGGCACCGAGGAATCGATCCGCGCGGCAATCGGCCGGCGAGTGCTGCGCGCCAGCGGTCTGCGGGCCTGACATTCCGCGGACACACCGGTGCGGGGGTGCGAGGTCGGCGAGTTCTTTCCCGGCCTCGATCGCAGGCGTAGCGTGGTGCTCCGAATTGCCGTTGTCGCGCGTGGAATTCGAGGCCCGCGCGCCACTCGCCGGAAGGTTTGCAGATGGGTGACACCGAACCGGAAATCGATCAGGTCGCCGACACCGTCATTTCCGCGGACGGCACCCGAGTCGAATATCTGACCGTCGGTGACGGTCCCGCGGTGATCGTGGTTCCGGGCGCACTAACCCTGGCTGTCGGATTCGCCCGTTTCTCCGGCGCATTGAGCACCGGATTCACCGTGCACACCATCCAGCGCCGCGGGCGCGGGGGGAGCGGTCCGCAAAGTCCGGATTACACGATCGCCGACGACGTCGCGGATATCGCCGCGCTGCAGGCGAAAACGGGTGCGGCGCTCGTGGTCGGGCACAGTTACGGCGGTCTCGTCGCCCTGGAATCCGCGCGCGGCAATTCCGGCGTCGAGCGTCTGGCCCTCTACGAACCCGGTGTCTCCATCGCCGGTTCGCTGCCCGCGGACTGGATGCCCGCGTTCGAGAAATACCTCGCCGAGGACAAACCCGTCGACGCGTTCGTCGAATTCGTCCGCGCCCTGGGTCCGGACATCGTGCGCAAGATGCCGCGCTGGGCGCAGCGCCGCATGATGCCCATGGCCATGAAGGGCCCCGAAAAGGATGCGATATTCGGCCAACTCGCCGAGTGCCTGCGCGAACACCGGGAAATCGTGCGCCTGAACGACACCTATGCCAACTACGCCGAGATCACCGCGGAAACCCTGCTGCTGGACGGCGACAAGGATCGCCACGCGTTCATCGAACCCAACCACGAACTCCTCGCGTCCACGATCCCGCACTGCGAACGCCACACCATTCCGGGCGTAGACCATTTCGGAATCGACAAGGGCGATCCCGAACGGGTGGCCGGCGTCATCGGGGAGTTCTTCTCCCGCAGGTGAACAGGCCGCGGAGCGGACGGGTGGATACTGAAAACGGATACGCCGGTGTCCCCGGCCGGGTTCGGTTGACGACGAGCGCCGGATTCATGCGAATCGAAGGGTTGTACCGATGAGCGCTACACCCGAGCACGTCGATGTGCTCATTGTCGGGGCGGGATTGTCCGGGGTGGGGGCGGCGCACCACCTGCAGGAAGCCTTCCCCGGCCGCACCTACGCCATCCTGGAGATGCGCGACGCGCTCGGCGGCACCTGGGATCTGTTCCGCTACCCCGGGATTCGCTCGGATTCGGACATGTTCACCCTCGGCTACCGGTTCCGGCCCTGGCTGGGCGACAAGGCCATCGCCGATGGCGGCTCGATCCTGAACTACGTGCGCGACACCGCGTCCGAGGCCGGGATCGACGCGCACATTCGCTACCGGCACCGCGTCGTGCGCGCGGAATGGTCGAGTGCGCACAATCGCTGGACCGTGACGGCCGACCACGACGGCACCCCGGTGACCATCACCGCCGGATTCCTGTTCAGCTGTTCGGGCTACTACCGCTACGACCGGGGATACACCCCCGAATTCCCCGGTACGGAACGCTTTCCGGGTCCGATCGTGCACCCCCAGCACTGGCCCGAGGACCTGGAGGTGGAGGGCAAGCGGGTCGTCATCATCGGCTCGGGCGCGACCGCGGTCACCCTCGGCCCGGCCCTGACCGCCCGCGGCGCGCACGTGAGCCTGCTGCAGCGCTCACCCTCGTACATCATTTCCATGCCCGCCCGCGACGCCTTCGCCGATCGGGTGCGGCGGGTGCTGCCCGCCCGGGCCGCCTACACCCTGGCGCGCGCCAAGAACGTGGTCTTCTCCACGATCATGTACCAGGTGTCCCAGCGCTATCCGAAGCGGATGCGGGCCTGGATCCACGGTCTGCAGGAGCGCTGGCTGCCCGCGGGCTACGACATCGACACCCACTTCAATCCCGCGTACGACCCGTGGGATCAGCGACTGTGCCTGGTACCCAACGGCGATCTCTTCCGCGCGATCCGCCACGGCAAGCTGGACATGGTCACCGACCGCATCGACACGTTCACCGAAACCGGTCTGGACCTGGCCTCGGGCAACCGGCTCGACGCCGACGTCATCATCACCGCGACGGGGTTGAACCTGGTGGTGTTCGGCGGCGTCGACCTGGTCGTGGACGGCCGCACCGTCGACCTGCCAGAAGCCATGGCCTACAAGGCCATGATGCTGTCCGATGTCCCCAACTTCGCCTTCATCATCGGGTACACCAACGCCTCCTGGACCCTCAAGGCGGATCTGGTGTGCGAGCACGTGGTTCGCCTGCTGCGCCACATGGACGCCAACGGCTACGCCACGGCCACCCCGGTCCGCGATCCCAGCGTCGGCACCGCGCCGTTCATGGACTTCGAACCCGGCTACGTCCTGCGCGCCCTGGACCGCCTGCCCAAACAGGGCGACCGCGCACCCTGGAAGCTCACCATGAACTACCTGCGCGATGTTCCGAAACTCCGCTACGGTCGCGTCACCGATCCGGCCCTGCGTTTCGACCGAGCCCCCGCGAAAGCCGGCTCTCCCCACTAGCGTTCGAACACGCCCTCGAGGCGGTTGCGCGAGCCCGGATGCACCAGCCGCGCGACACTGACCAGCCCGGTCTCGGACCAGGTGCGCCGCCGGATCAGCAGGCACGGTTCGGCGGCGTCGATCGCGAGCAGGCGGGTCTCCTCGGCGCCGGCCAGCACGGCCTCCACCACGTGCTCGCCGCGCACCAGCGGGGCCACCCTGCTGAGATAGTCGTTCGGGGTGGTGGCGGTGAAATCCTGGGCCAGGTAGTCCGGCGCCTGCACCGGATTCACGTACCGGTCCTCCACCTGGATCGGGACGTCGTCCTCGAAGTGCACCAGGATCGAATGAAAAGCCCTGGGCCCGATGGACTCCCGCAGGAACGGCTGCCCGGCGTCGAGCTGCTCCGCGCGCACCAGCACCACCTCGGTGCGGTGCCGATGCCCGCGCCGGGCGATCTCGTCGGCGATGTTGCGCACCTCGAACAGCGGTGAGGGCTTCTTGGTTTCGGCCACGAACGTGCCGACGCCCATCATGCGCACGATCAACCCCTCGGCGGTGAGTTCGCGCAGCGCCCGGTTGATGGTCATGCGCGAGAGCCCGAGCGCGGCCACGAACTGGTGCTCGGACGGCAGCTGATCGCCCTCGCGCCAGCGCCCCGCCCGAATCTGCGCCGCCACCAGCAGTTTGATCCGCTCGTACGCGGGCGCCGACTCCCCGCCCGCCGCCGCGTACAGGTCGGTGAGCGAGGTGTCACCCGTGCCGTTCGAACTCGCGACCGTCGCCATGCCCCTGTACTGCTCCCTACCCGATACCAGCGCTCCGACCACGACGCCGCGCACCCGGCCGTGTCGATCATGCAGCCTACCGGCCGCTATCGCGCCGCCTTGACAGTTGTATAGACAGGACTATACAACTGGTGCGGAATGCGATCCAGCACACATCGACGGGCCGCCGGAGAACGGGGTCACACGGTTCGGCTGTGCGCCCGACGAGACCGAGGACAACCATGGACATCACTTCCCCCGGGCACGAGGCCCGTCCCGTGCGCGCACCCCGCGGCCCCGAGCTGACCACCCTGGGCTGGCAGCAGGAGGGCGCGCTGCGCATGCTCATGAACAATCTCGATCCCGAGGTCGCCGAACATCCGGACAGCCTGGTCGTCTACGGCGGCACCGGCCGCGCCGCCCGCAGCTGGGCCGCCTTCGACGCCATGGTCGCCACCCTGAAGACGCTGAAGAGCGACGAGACAATGCTGGTGCAGTCCGGCAAACCGGTCGGGGTGTTCCGCACCAGCGAGTGGGCCCCGCGCGTACTCATCGCCAATTCGAACCTGGTGGGGGACTGGGCGAACTGGGAGGAGTTCCGCAGGCTCGAGGAACTCGGGCTCACCATGTACGGGCAGATGACCGCCGGCTCCTGGATCTACATCGGCACCCAGGGCATCCTGCAGGGCACCTACGAGACCTTCGGGGCCATCGCGCGCAAGCGATTCGGCGGCTCGCTCGCCGGAACCATCACCCTCACCGCGGGTCTCGGCGGCATGGGCGGCGCGCAGCCGCTGGCGGTCACCATGAACGAGGGCGTGGCCATCTGCGTCGACTGCGACGTTTCCCGCATCGACCGCCGGATCGCGCACCGCTACCTGGACGTCAAGGCCGACGACCTGGACCACGCGCTGGAACTGGCGATTGCCGCCCGCGATGCCCGCCGCCCGCTGTCCATCGGCGTGGAAGGCAATGCGGCGGAGGTCTTTCCGGCCCTGCTCGCCCGGGAAGCGCCCCTGGACATCGTCACCGACCAGACCTCCGCGCACGACCCGCTCGCGTACCTGCCCATCGGCGTCGACTTCGCCGACATGAAGACCGTCGCCGAGAAGGACCCGGTGTGGTTCACCGAGCAGGCGCAGCTGTCCATGGCCGCGCACGTGCGCGCGATGGTCGGCTTCCTCGATCGCGGCGTCGAGGTCTTCGACTACGGCAACTCCATTCGTGACGAGGCCCGCAAGGGCGGTTACGACCGCGCCTTCGATTTCCCCGGCTTCGTGCCCGCCTACATCCGGCCGCTCTTCGAGGAGGGGCTGGGCCCGTTCCGCTGGGCGGCGCTCTCGGGCGATCCGGCCGATATCGCCGCCACCGATCGCGCCATCCTCGAACTGTTTCCGGACAACGCGCACCTGCGCCGCTGGATCACCATGGCGGGGGAGAAGGTCGCCTTCGAGGGCCTGCCTGCGCGCATCTGCTGGCTCGGCTACGGCGAACGGCATCTGGCCGGGCTCAAATTCAACGAGATGGTCTCCAGCGGTGAGCTTTCCGCGCCGGTCGCCATCGGCCGCGATCACCTGGACTCGGGGTCGGTGGCCTCGCCCTACCGCGAAACCGAGTCCATGCGCGACGGTTCGGACGCCATCGCCGACTGGCCGCTGCTGAACGCGCTGCTCAATACCGCCTCCGGCGCGTCCTGGGTGTCGCTGCACCACGGCGGCGGGGTCGGGATGGGCCGGTCCATCCACGCCGGGCAGGTCGTCATCGCCGACGGCACCGAACTCGCCGCCCGCAAGATCGAGGCCGTGCTCACCAACGATCCCGGCACGGGCGTCATCCGGCACGCCGACGCCGGGTACGAACACGCCATCGACACGGCCCGCGCCCGCGGCGTCCGCATCCCCATGTCCGAGCAGCACTGATCCACCGCGGTCGCAGAGCAGGAAGGCCGAGACCATGACGCACGACGGTCCCGCCGAAGTCGTACTCACCCCCGAACGCCACACCATCGACGTCATTCCCGACGCTGAACGGCACGGCAGCCCGCGCAGTCAGTTCACCTTGTGGTTCGGCGCGAACATGCAGATCACCGCCATCGTGGACGGCGCGCTGGCGGTGCTGTTCGGCGCCGACGCGCTGTGGGCGATCCTCGGCCTGCTGATCGGCAACATCGCCGGCGGCGCGGTCATGGCGCTGCACTCGGCGCAGGGGCCCAAACTCGGCCTGCCGCAGATGATTTCCAGTCGCGCGCAATTCGGGGTGCGCGGCGCGGTGGTGCCGCTGCTGCTGGCGATCCTGATGTACCTGGGCTTCGCGGCCACCGGCACCGTACTTGCCGGGCAGGCGATCTCGAAGATCCTGCACATCGAGAGCCGCGAACTCGGCATGGTGATCTTCGGGTTGCTGACCGCGTTCATCGCGGTGACCGGGTACAAGCTCATCCACATCGTCGGGCGGATCGCGACGGTCGTCGGCATCATCGGCTTCACGTACCTGGCCGTGCGGCTCTTCGCCGACTACGACGTGTTCGCCCACGTGGGCGTCACCGACTTCACCGTCCCCACGTTCCTTTTCGCCATCGCGCTGGGCGCGAGCTGGCAGATGACCTTCGGCCCGTACGTCGCGGACTACTCCCGGTACCTGCCGCGCTCCACCAGCGACCGCGCCACCTTCTGGTCCACCTTCGCGGGCACGGTGCTTGGGTCGCAGTGGTCGATGACGTTCGGCGCGCTCATCGCGGCCGTGGCCGGGGGTGCTCACCACGGTCACCGCGTTCGAAGCCCGTTCGCGCATCTCGACCACCGCGCGCACGCTGTACATCCTGGCTTTCACCACCACCGCGACGCTCATCGCCATCGCGGCCAGCGCCGACTTCCTGGCCAACTTCAAGAATTTCGTGCTGGCGCTGCTCATGGTGTTCACGCCGTGGAGCGCGATCAACCTGATCGACTACTACCTGATCTCCAAGGAGCGCATCGACATTCCCGCGCTCTACGACGCCGCCGGGCGCTACGGGGCCTGGAATGTGACCGCACTGAGCTGCTACATCCTCGGTGTCGTCATCCAGATTCCGTTCCTGGCGACCAAGCTCTATACCGGTCCGGTCACCGGGTGGCTCGGCGGCGCGGACATCTCCTGGATCGTCGGCCTCGTGGTCACCGCGGGCCTGTACTACCCGCTCGCCAAGCGCACCGCCAACCCGCCGGATCGGATGATCTATCCGCCGGACACCGAAATGGCCGAGGTCTGAGAGGAATTCGATCGTGGGCGCGTTCGTCGTCAGCAATATCGGCACCCTGGTCACCAACGATCCGGTGCTCGGGTCCGGGCCGCTGGGGGTGCGGCACGGGGCCGCCGTGGTCTTCGCCGACAGGGTGGTGAGCTGGGTCGGGGACAGCGCCCGCACCCCCGCCGCCGATCACGGTCTGGACCTGGGCGGGCGGGCGCTGCTGCCCGGCTTCGTGGAGAGCCATTCACACCTGGTGTTCGCGGGGGACCGGGCCGAGGAATTCTCGGCCCGCATGACCGGGACGCCGTACACCGCGGGCGGTATCCGCACCACGATCGCGGCCACCCGGGCCGCCGATGACGCGGCGCTGGAGGCGAATACGCGCCGACTGCTGAACGAGTCGCTGCGCTCGGGCAGCACCACGGTGGAGATCAAGACCGGGTACGGGCAGAGCACCCGCGACGAGCTGCGCGGGGTCCGGATCGCGAGCCGGTGCACCGACGAGGTGACCCTGCTCGCCGCCCACGTACCGCCGCCGGAGTACGCCGGGCGGGCCGACGACTACGTCGCCATGGTGTGCGCGGAGATGGTCGAAGCCTGTGCCCCGTACGCGAAGTGGATCGACGTGTTCTGCGAGCGCGGTGCGTTCGACGAGGAGCAGTCCCGCGCGGTGCTGAAAGCCGGTGTGGCGCACGGGCTGGTGCCGCGGGTGCACGGCAATCAGCTCGGTCAGGGGCCGGGTGTGCGGCTGGCAGTGGAGATGGGCGCGGCCTCGGTCGACCACGTGACCTACGTGTCCGCCGCCGACATCGACGCTCTCGCGGGCGGTTCCACGGTGGCGACGCTGCTGCCGGGCGCGGATTTCTGCACGCGCAATTCCTATCCCGGCGCACGGGCCCTGCTGGACGCGGGCGTGACCGTGGCCCTGGGTGCGGACTGCAATCCCGGCACCTGCTACACCACCAGCCTGCCGTTCTGCATCTCCCTGGCGGTGCGGGAGATGCACATGACGCCGGAGGAAGCGGTGTGGTCCGCCACGGCCGGCGGTGCGAAAGCGTTGCGGCGCGACGATATTGGGACGCTGTCGGTCGGTGCGCGCGCCGACGCCATCGCCCTGGACGCACCGTCCTACCTGCATCTGGCTTATCGCCCCGGCGTCGCGCTCGTGCGCGAGGTCTTCAAGGACGGCACACTCATCACCTCGGGAGGACACCGATGACGGCGACGGATCACGGGGACGACGCGAAAGCGGTAATGGTGACCGATGTTCCCCCCGCCCCCTGGACCGGCCGTGTCGACGGCGACGGCCCCGAACACCTGCGCTGGCACGGCGCGGTCCGCCCCTACGACGCGACGGCCCCCGAAACCGGCTGCGTACTCATCGGTTTCGCCAGCGACGAGGGCGTGCGTCGCAACGGTGGCCGCGTAGGCGCAGCCGCGGGCCCCGACGCCCTACGCTCCGCCCTCGCCTCCCTGGCCCTGCCCGCCCCCCTGTCGATCGAGGACGCCGGAACCGTGGCCGTCACCGACGGCGACCTGGAAGCGGGCCAGTCGCGCCTGGCCCGAGCGGTAACCACAGCCATCGACTCCGGCCGCCTACCCGTAATCCTGGGTGGCGGCCACGAGGTCGCCTACGGCACCTATCTCGGCGTGGCCGCCTCCCGCCCCCGCCACACCCACCCCCGCCTCGGAATCCTGAACCTGGACGCCCATTTCGACCTCCGCGCCGCCCCACAACCCAGCTCCGGCACCCCGTTCCTCCAGGCCCTGAAGGCCGAAGAGTCCGCCGGCACCCCGCTCCGCTACGACGTCCTGGGCATCAGCCGGCCCAGCAACACGGTGGCCCTCTTCGACACCGCCACCACCCACGATGTCCACTACCTCCTCGACGAGGCCTGCACCCCAACGAATCTGGCCGCCGTCGACAACTTCCTGGATGCCTTCATAGAGGCGGTAGACCTGATCTACCTGACGATCGATCTGGACGTCCTCCCCGCATCGGTGGCCCCCGCCGTGAGCGCCCCCGCCGCCTACGGAGTCCCCCTGGAGACGATCCACCACGTCTGCGCCCGCCTGACCACGACCGCGAAGTTGATAGCCCTCGACGTAGCCGAACTGAATCCGTCCCTGGACGCCGACAGTCGCACGTCCCGGACCGCCGCCCGCCTGATCCACCGCGTGGTGACCCACCACGTGCCGTTGCAACCAGCCTGAGCCTCAGCGGCGGCACCGAGTCAGGATGTCAACGCGCCAACGCACTGCCGCCGCGAAGCTCGGGAAAGAACGCGTACGGGTACGTCCCGGGCACCCGCCCTCGAGCGGCCCGGACTTCGGTGTCGATCTCATCGAACCGTCGCAACAGTTCGATGCCCCTGCGCGCCGTGTCCTCGTGAAGGGCACGCACGTCGTCGAATGCTGCTGGAGAGTCGCCGTTTCGAAAGATCTTCGCTGTCTGGTGCATCGCCACGTTCCGGTCGCCGGCCCACGCCTTGATTTCCAGGATGACGGGCAAGAACTGCGGTGCGGATCGAGCGCGTTCGTTCGACGGGTCGTTCTGCTGGTGCTCCAAGGCTCGGCACAGGGGGCCCACCGCGCTCTTGCAGCTGTCGGGCTCCTCCTGCGCGACGTAGCTCAGGCGGCTGGCCAAGCGGTCTCCCAGCAGAGAATCGAGCACGGCTACAGCCTCGAGGTAATGCCCGGTGTCCATACACTCGACCAACCAGTCGAAGGCGGCGCTGTAGCGATTCAGCCGTCGCAGACCCATCTCGTGGCTCTCGGACTTTTCCCGTTTCACTGCTCGTCTCTCTGTCGCGCTGTGGAATCGCCTACGAGACTAGCCTGATGGTGACGAATCCCGTTGTGCGGGAACGTTTACGATCGGATCGAGGCGCGGAGATGAATCGGTAGGTTCGGGGAAGCAGTCCGTTCTTTCACGATAGGTGGGCACTGTGGTTGCGACTCAGGTGGCTGTGTGTGGTCCGAGGGAATGCACAACGGCTGATGCCGAGAACGCTCGCGAGATCGGACGGCTTCTGGCCCGCCACGGTGTCACCGTTTTGTGCGGCGGTGGGCGGGGAGTCATGGCGGCCGTGGCCGAAGGAGCTTCGGGGGCGGGTGGATTGGTGGTCGGAGTGCGGCCCGACCTGGACCCGGACAACGTGTGTGACGGGCTGTCGGCCGTGCTCTACACCGGGATGGGCGAGGCACGGAACGCCATTCTGGTGAACTCCGCCGACGTGGTCATCGTCGTCGGGGGAAGCTGGGGCACCCTCTCGGAACTCGCGCTGGCCAACCGTCGTGGCGCTGTTCCGGTGATCACGATCGGCGGCTGGCGGATCAGCGATCGGGACGGCAGACCGGTCGAGTCGGGTATTGAGGCGCACTCTCCGGAGGAGGTCGTTCGACTCGTGCTGGCACATGCGAGGCGGACGTGAGTTGCGTTGTTGTACGGGCCTTTCCTGAGCGCACCGTCGCCGCGCACTCCGCGCTCCTCTGTGAAGATGCATTCCTACTGCCGATAACCGACTGCGGCAGAAAGGCATTCACCCGGCGATGTCGGGTCCACTACCGTCGCAACCGTGCTTTACGCGATTCTGTGGCTGGCCCCGTTGGTGAGCTGGGCGTTGATCGCCCGGAGCTGGCGCGGGCGGATCGGCGGGCTGTGTGTGCTGGGGATCGTGGCGGCGGGGCAACTCGTCATGTGGAACGGGTGGGTGGGACGGGAGTATCAGCTCACCTCGCTGGCGGTGCTGACCGGGATCACCATGTTCGTGGTGGTGATCGGCCCGGTGGTGGACATCTTCCGGGCTCCGCCGCCACCGCGGTCGGCGCACGGGCGGATGGCGCTCGGGTGGCTGCTCAACGCGGGGTACGTCGTGCTGTGCGGGCTGATCCTGCTGACCTCGGTGACGGTGGTGGGCATGTACGGGCGCATGTCGTGGATTCCGGAGGAGGACGCGCTCGAGCCACTCCCGGCGGGCCTGTCGGTCCGGGAGACCTTCGACCTGGGCTGTACCGCCCGCAGTTCCGACAGCAGCTGTGACCGCGACTTCGTCATCGAGGCAGAGAACGGCACCCCGGACCGGACCGCCGAGCGCGTCCTCCGCCACCTGGAAGCCACCGCCGGCTGGACCTTCGTCCCCGCGACGTCGCCGTTCCGTGGCGCCCGTGCCGCCTGGACCGCAGGGTGCCGCGAACAGGGCCGCGCACTCGACCGCGTGGTCGCCTGCTCGTACCTGGTGATCCGCGAGAACGACACCGTCGTCGTCCACCTGAGCTACCAGGACGACTGGTGAACCCGGCGCGGTCGGAGGCTCGACCGCGCCGACCGGTGCTGTGCGACAGCGTGTTTCCGGGCCGAACGGACAGGACTACTTCAGTGCGTGGTCCGCGCCGCGGTGGAGCTCGACGGGGGCGGTGTTCCGGGCGGCGGCGCGGTCTATGCCTTTCGCGGCCGGATTCGCCTGTTCCAGTTGGGGTTTGCGATCGAACAGGACATTCGTCAGGGCGCAGGCGAGGTTCGCGTCGAGGTCGGACCGGACCAGCAGGAGATTCGGGACGACGATCGTTTGCACCTCTGCGGGGAGGGAATAGGTGGCGGCGGGGATCGTGCCTGCCTCGTAGACGGGGTTCACCGTGCGCATCGGGTCGAGCAGGCTCGCTATGTCCAGGAAGCGGACCTTGTCCTTCGCGGTCGTGAACAGGTCGGTGATGCCGGGGGTCGGCAGGCCGCCGGACCAGAACATGGCGTCGATCGAGCCGTCCTTCAGACCGTCGATCGTCTTGGCCAGATCCAGGCGCTGGGCCGCGACATCGGACTCGGGATTCAGGCCGGCGGCGGTCAGCAGGCGCTGGGCGATGACCTCGGTGCCGGACTTCGGAGAACCGGTCGACACGCGCTTGCCGCGCATGTCGGCGACGGACGCGATGCCGGAGTCCGCGCGCACGATCACCTGGGTGTAGTTGGTGTAGATGCGCGAAAGAGCGCGCACCGGTTGCTTGTCGGTGAAGCCGCCCGTGCCCAGCACCGCGTCGGCGGCGCTGTCCGCGAGCGAGAACGCCACCTGATAGTTCCCCGACACCAGCTGCTGAATGTTCTGCACCGAGGCGCCGGTCTCGGCGGCGGTGGCCTTGACCTTGCCGCCGGTGGCCTCGGAAATCTGTTGCGCGTAAGCGTTTCCGAGCGCGAAATACACCCCGGTCGCGTTGCCGGTCGCGATGCCGACCCGGGTGTCCTGACCGACCTCGCACGTCACCGCGCCCCCGGTATCGGCCTGCGGCGCGTCCTGACGCCCACCGCACCCGGTGAGCGCGGCCGCCGCCAGCACCGCCGCCACGGCGATCGTTCCGAACCTCGTCATGGTGTGCCCTCGAGTTCTGCCTGTGGCGGAACCGCTTCCGCCGGAGTTGATTCCCGGTCGCGCCGGGTCATACGGGTGAGCAGCCAGGCCACCGCGAGCAGCGCGAGCCCGATGCCGAGACTGACCACGTTCGGATACAGCAGCACCACGCCCGCCGCGGCCGCCAGCGCCCGCGCCGGTCTGCCCGCCGCGCCCGCGCCGAAGATCCAGCCGCCCGTCGCCATGGCCAGCGCCGCCACCCCGACCGCGACCATCAGACCCGTCGCGATGATCTCCAGGATCGGCCCCCGACCCAGCAACCGCTCACCGGACCCGGTGAGCACGAACACCAGCGGCACCAGGAACGCGGGCAGGGCGTAGCGCAGCGTCTGCCACATCGTCGGCATGGTCCGCCCGCCCGTCACCGCGGCCGCGCCCACCGCCGCCAGCGCCGTCGGCGGGGTGACCTCGGAGAGCACCGAGTAGTAGAAGACGAACATGGCGGTCGCGGGCGGCGACACCCCCAGCGCGAGCAGCGCCGGGCCGATGATCACCCAGCCGATCACGAACGAGGCCGTCACCGGAATGGCGAGACCCAGCAGCGCGAGCGCCACCGCCGCCAGCAGAACCGTGCACGTCAGCACGACGGTCGCGTTGTCCGACACCGCCGACGCCGCCCGCACCAGCACCGCCGCGAGCTGCGCGCCCAACCCGGTCTTGGTGGTCATGGAGGTGATGACGCCCGCCGCCGCGCACACCGCGACGACGGGCAGGGCCGCGCGAATACCGCGGGACAGCGCCGTCAGCGCGCCGATCACGAAGTCACGAGCGGTCGAGCGTCCCGCAGCCTCGGGTGTCCCGTGATGCACGACCGGATCGGGCTCGCGCGCCGAATCATCCGCGGCGTCGGCGCGCGGCGGGCCCGCCGCTTCCCCGCCCGGAGCCGCCCGATCGGTCACCGTTCCCGGCACCGTCGCACCCGAATCACGCCGCCGCGCAGCCCGATCGGCGATCGCCAGGACGAAGGCGAGCGCGGTGGCGTAGGCGACCGCCCGCGTCGCGCTGATCCCGGCCAGCAGCAAACCCATGATCGCGATCAGCGACAGGAAGTGATACCCGAAGCGCCCCAGCAGCTTCCACGCCGACATCCGCGCCTCCGTGGGCGGCGCGACCACCCCGGACCGGGCGTGGAACCGCCGCGCGTCGATCTCCACCGCGAGCAGAATGCCCAGGTAGTACAGGATCGTCGGAATCGTCGCCCACACCAGCACGGTGAGATACGAAACTTCCAGGTACTCCGCCACGATGAACGCCGCGACCCCCAGCGTCGGCGGGGACAGGATCGCGCCGACCCCCGCCGCGGCGAGCATCCCGCCCGCCTGTTCCGGGGCGTACCCGGCGCGCCGGAGAATCGGCCACGTCACCGCGCCGGTACTCACGGCCGTAGCGGTCCCCGACCCCGACACCGTGCCCAGCAGGAACCCCGAGGTCACCGCCGTCCGCCCGGCCGCGCTGTTCGAGCGCCGGAACGCCGCGACCGACAGGTCGACGAAAAAGCGTGCCGCACCGGAGAATTCGAGCACGGCGCCGTAGATCGTGAACAACACGATGTAGCTCGCCGCCACATCCAGCGGGGTGCCGTAGAAACCGCTCGCGGAGTTGTAGAGCGCGTCCACGATCTGCGCGAAATCCAGTCCGGCGTGCGCGACGGACCAGTGCTGGGGCAGCAGCCCGCCGTAGTACCCGTACGCCAGGAACAGCGCGCACACCACCGGCAGCACCCAGCCCGTCGTGCGCCGGCAGGCCTCGAGCACCAGCAGCAGCACCACCGCGCCCATGCCGACATCGACCGGATCCAGCAGACCCTGCCGGTCCAGGAACGCGTCGTACCCGCCGCCGCCCGAGCCGATCCGCACCGGCAGCACCGGGTACAGGCACACCAGCAGCGCCAGCGCCGCCAGCGCCCAATCCAGCGGCGCCGGACCGTCTTCGCGGTCGAGCGCCCGCAGCCGCCACCCCGACCGATAGCTCAGGAAGACCAGCGGCAGCGTGCACGCCAGGAAGATGACCAGGTAGTACTGACTGCCCTGCGGCAGCGGCCGGAACACCTGCCGCAGCGCGAACACCGCGATCGCCAGCGCGCACGCGGACACGAACGCCGCCGCCCGCCCGGACAGCACCCGTGCGGGTCGCTCGTCATCGTCCACGCCCAGGTCGGCCGGCGTCGCGAGCTCCGGACTGCTATCGCGCGTGGCCGACATGGGCGCGACCATATCAACGGGCGGTATGTTTCGCAGCGCCTTGACGATCGGTGTCGTCGATCTTCGTAGCCGGTGTGGGCCGCGCCGAATGTCGGTTTCCCGCTGCGGGTTCGGCGGGCCCGGCGATCAGCGCGGCGTCGCCCGAGCCGCGCGGTAGTCCGCCACCGGCAGCCCGCCCACGCCCCAATCCTCCAGCGCCACCTCGTCGATCACCACGAAGGTGGTGTTCGGGTCCTTGTCGAGCACGTCCACCAGCACATCGGTCATCCGCCGGATGATCTCGGCCTTCTGCGGGCCTGTCACGCCCTCGCGGGTGACCTTCACATTGACGTACGGCATGTCGTTTCCTTTCGAGAAGAGAGTGATCACCGACGGGCGGTGACGTAGCCGCCGTCGGAATTGATGCGCACGCCGGTCGCGAACTCGGCGTCGGTGAGGTGCAGGACCGACGACGCGATCTCCTCGGCCTCGGCGATCCGGTTCAGGACCGCGAGCGCGGCCAGATCCTCGGACCCGTTGGCCGCGTGCAGCGGCGTGCGCACGATGCCGGGCGCGACCTCGTTGACCCGAATGCCGTACTGCGCCAACTCCGCCGACAGCGCCACGGTCAGCGCCCGCACCCCGCCCTTGGACGCGAGCGCGGCACTGGCGGGCAGCCCGCCGAGGGCGTGCGAGAGCAGCACCGTGGTGATGTTGACGATGGCGCCCCCGCGCCCCTGCTCGACCAGCTGCCGGGCGACGGCCTGGGTGACCAGATACGTGCCGCGCAGGTTGCCGTCGAGAAAGCCGTCGAGCTCCTCGAGCCGCACGTCCAGAAGCGGTGTGGCGCCGAAGGTCCCGGCGTTGTTCACCAGGATGTCGACCGACCCGAACGCCTCGACCGCGGCCTCGACCAGCGCCGGGCCGGTCGCCGGATCGCCGATGTCGCCGACGACGGCCCGGGTGCGCGCGCCGCCGTCCAGCCGCTCGACCGCGGCTCGCAGCTTGTCCTTGTCGCGACCGCCGATCACCACGTTGTCACCGCGCGCGACCAGGGCCCCCGCCACCGCGTAGCCGATACCGCTCGATCCGCCGGTGACGATAGCGGTACGTGAATCCCTCGTCATATCGACCTCTTTCGTCTCGCAGGTCCCGCTGGACCGGCTTCGCTATCGAGGATCGCCCGCGCTCGGTATATAAGTCCAAGACGCAATACTGTGCCCAACGCTAAGCTGAGCTTATGGATCTGGATGTCCGCGACCTGGAACTGCTCGACGCGCTGGCCACCGGCGGCACGCTGGCGCAGGCCGCCGATCGGCTCTTCGTGAGCCAGCCCGCGCTGAGTCAGCGCCTGCTGAAAATGGAGGAGCGGCTCGGCACCGCGCTCTTCGACCGTGTCGGGCGCAGGCTGGTGCCGAATCTCGCCGGAAAAGGCCTGCTGCCGAGGGCATCTCGAATTCTCGCCGATCTCTCGGCCGCCGAACGGGAGGTGCGCCAGGTCGCCCGGTACGGCGACCGGCACGTCCGCCTGGCCACCCAGTGCGCGACCACGTTCTCCTGGCTCACCCCGCTCATGCGCGAGCTGCGCGTCGGGCGCCCGGACGCCTCGGTCCGCATTCGCGACATCGCCGACGACGATCCGCTCGACGCGCTGCTCACCCAGCGCATCGATGTCGCCATCGTCACCAAGCTCGGCCCGAGCGCCGCGCACGTGCGCCTGACGCACCTGATGGACGACGAGATGGTCGTGGTCGTGCCGCCCGATCACCGCTGGGCGGCCCGCAAGTACCTGACCGCACGGGATTTCACCGGCGAGACCCTGATCCTGCACGACAGCTACGACCAGTCCCGTCCCCATCCCGCCCCGCTACCGCTGCCGCCCGGCGCGCGCCCGGCCGAGGTGACGATCGTGCCCATGGTGACCGAACTGCTCATCGAACTCGTCGCCAACGGCGAGGGCGTAGGCGTCATACCTTCATGGGTCGCAACGCCTTTCGTGCAGCGTGGGGATGTCGTTCCCGTGCGCATGGGTGCGCGCGGCGACATCCGGCCCTGGTTCGCCGGGGTCCGCCCCGACGAGGACCGCCCGCACATTCTGGACTTCATCACCCTGCTGACCGCGCACTTCGCCGCCCTCTGAACGGGTCGCGGGACACGGTTCGCGAGTATCCCGGCCCCGACGGCGGTGTATGCCAGTATTTCCCGATGCTGGAAATGTGCTGGGTGCGGGTATGACGCGCGGCGGTCTGGCCGGTCGGTCCGGGGCGATCACTGCTTTCCTGTCCGGGTTGCCGCGCTGGGCGGGGCTGCTGCTGGGCGTGATCGCGGTGCTCGTCGGCGCGATTCTGGTGGTGCGCCCGCTGACGTCGTTGACCGTGCTGGCGCTGCTGATCGCCTGCGGCGCCCTCGTCACCGGCATCGGCGAGGTACTCGGCAACCGCGAACACTCGGCCTGGGACGCGATTCTGGCCCTGGCCTGGGTTGCCCTGGGTGTGCTGATTCTCGTCGCCTGCGGCGTGGCGATCGAGCTGATCGCGCCGATCGTCGCGATCGCCCTGGTCGTCGGCGGTGTGCTGCGCCTGCTGCGCGCCCGCCACGGCGCCACCTCGGTGCGGTTGACCGCGCTGCTGCTCGGCGTCGCCGAGATCGTCCTGGGTGTCGTGGCGCTGCGATGGCCCGATGTCACACTGCTGATCGTCGCCGTGCTGTTCGGCATCCGGACCGTCGGCTTCGGCGTCTCGATGGTGTGGGCGGCGGTAACCGGCAGCCGCACAACGACTTCCGAGGCATCCGGGCGTCGAGCGCGCTGGGGCGCGACCGGCCGGGTGGTGGCCGCCGCGACCGCGCTGGTGGTCGCCGTGGCGGCCGCGGTCACCAGTGCGCACCTGCGTGCGGGCACACCGCGGGTCGATGCCTTCTACACCGCGCCGGCGGAAATCCCCGCCGCCGCCGGAACACTGCTGCGGGCCGAGTCCTTCACCCGCGACGTTCCCGGCGCCGCTCGCGCCTGGCGCATCCTGTACACCACCACCCTGGACACCGGGCGGCCCGCGCTGTCGAGCGGCATCGTGGTGGTACCGGAACGTGAAGCCGCCGAAGCGTTTCCGGTGATCGCCTGGGCGCACGGCACCACCGGCTACGCGCGACCCTGCGCACCGAGTCTCGCCACGCATCCGTTCGAGTCGGGCGCGCTGCCCGCGCTGGAGCAGATCATCGAATCCGGCTGGGCCCTGGTCGCCACGGACTACATCGGGCTCGGCACCGAGGGCTCACACCCCTACCTGATCGGTCAGGGCGAAGGCCGTTCGGTGCTGGACGCGGTCCGGGCGGCCCGTCAGCTCACCGAGACTCGGCTGGCCGACCGCACCGTGGTGTGGGGCCATTCGCAGGGCGGCCACGCCGCGCTTTGGGCGGGCCTGCTCGCGCCCGGCTACGCACCGGACGCCGGGGTGATCGGCGTCGCCGCACTGGCTCCGGCCAGTGACGCGGTCGGCCTGGTCTCGCGCCTGCCCGAGATCACCGGGGGCAGCGTGTTCGCCTCCTACGTGGTGGCGGCCTACACCGCGCACTATCCCGACGTGCGGTTCGACGCGTACATCGACCCGGCCGCGCGGACCCTCGTGCGGCAGATGAGCGAGCGCTGCCTCGCCGAACCCGGTGTGCTCGTCTCGGTGCTGTCGGCGTTGTCGCTGGAGAAGGACCGCCCGATCTTCGCCACCGACCCGCTGACCGGTCCGCTGGGAGTCCGTCTGCGCGAGAACATTCCGGCGGGTGCGCTCACCGTTCCGATTCTGCTGGCACAGGGCGCGGCCGACACCCTCGTCGACCCCGGTGTGCAATCCCTCTATGCCACAACGCGATGCGTCGACGGCTGGAATCTGGACTATCGCACCTACCCGGGCCGCGATCACGTCGGTGTGGTCGCCGCAGACTCGCCGCTGATTCCGGATCTGCTCGGGTGGACACAGCAGCGCCTGTCGAATCTGCCCCAGCAACCCGCCTGCCCGCCGCCCGCGTAACCACCGCCCGTCGTTGCCGGCCGTTCGTACGGTGCCTCCATCGCCGGTATGCGGTGTCACCTGGCGTAATACATGCGTAGTATGGCGGAATGGGGTTTGATTGGGCTGATTGGGCGCTGGCACACCTGATCGGCATCGATCCCCAGGAAGTACGCCAGGTCCTGGCCGCCGCGCGGCGGTGGCCGCGCACGGCGCACGATGGACATGTCGAGGTGCTCAGCATTTGGGGGCGCGCGGCGAGCGGGCGACCGCTGATCATCGTGACCAGGCAGACCGACCAGTGGACGTGGATGATTGTCGGCGCCCGCGAAATGCACGACGATGAGCTGAAAGCCTTCGAACAGTGGGAGAAGGAGAGCCGGTGATGAGCGAGAACTTCCCGAACACCCCGGAGGAGACGACCGCATTCCTGGATCGCCTCGTCTTCAGTGACGACCCGGTCCCGGCCGACCGGGTTCCCCCGCGCCTGCAGCCGGACGACGACATCATGGTCACGACGTCGATCCGCCTCCCCCTGGCCCTGCACGGCCGCCTCAAACAACTCGCCGAGGAACGCCGGATAGGCGTCTCGACCCTCCTGCGCGAATGGGCCGAGGCCGCCGTGTCCGACCTCGACGACGAGAATCAGATGATCTCCCTCGCCGAGGCGAAACGCGCCCTCTCCCGCGTACACCCCATCCACCGCGCCAGCTGAATCACTCACGCCCGTCGGGGGTTCCGACGGTCAGTCGTCGGCGAACTCGACGATGTTGATCCGGAACGGCAGATTGCGTTCCGCGTCCGCCCAACGGGAGCGATCGGTGGTGATGATCTCCCAGTCGAGGTAGAGGGCGACCGCGACGGTGTGCGCGGCCGAGATGTCGATCGGTTCGCTCGCCGCCGCCTGGACATCGGCGAGTTCGCTGGCGTCGTCGGTGGTGGCGAGCGCTGTCACCTGAATCGAATCGAGGTTGTCGATCGCGCCGTTGACCTGTGCGCGTTGATCTTCGGAGAGCCCGACCAAACCGGTGGCGAGGGCCAGGATCGGTACCGCGACGCGTACTTCACGGCTGTCCAGGACCGCGATCAGGTTGGAAACGTTCGAATCACCGTGGGCGTAAGCGGAAATGACCGTGTCATCGAGAATGTAGCCGACGCTCACTCGTGTGCCTCCCGGCGCTGCGCGAGCCGATCGACCAGCATGTCCGCCTGCCTTTCCGCCCAGGCCACCGCGCGCGTATCGGTGCGATCGCGTGCGATGCGGTTCTCCCACGCGAGTCGATTGCGGGTCTGGGTCGACTTGTAATGGCTGATGAGCCGGGAGATCACCGCGTCGAGGGACTCGTTGGGCTTGGCCAAGGTCTGTAGCTCGTCACGGGTGGCGGGGCGGGTTGTGATCGTGGTCTTGTTCTCGGCCATGCCTGCAAGCATAGAGGTAATGCTTCAAGCATTACCTGCATTTCGGCTTATGTTTCAGTCGGCGAAGAGGGTGGGGATCGTCAGGGCGTACTCGACGTCCTCGCGGCGGCCGAGGGTCACCAGGACGCTGCGGATCATCGTCAGGCGGGCGGCGGCGATCGTCTCGGGGGAGGGTTCGCCGGTCGCGGAGATCCGGTAGACCACGTACTCGCAGGTGTGCAGGGCGGTGTCCAGGTCCAGGGGGGACGGGACCGGGCGGCCGAGGTCGGTGAACTTGGCTCGGACCAGGGCCCGGATATCTTCCAGGGCGGACTCGCGGTAGCTCGAGACGGGGGAGCCGGGATCGTAGAGCTCGGCGAACAGGGGCGACAGCATCGGGCCGTGGCCGCCGGCCCAGTAGAGATACGCCTCGATCATGTTGATGCCCAGCTCGACCGGAACCTCGGTGCGTTCCAGAGCCGAGCGGATGCCGCCGACCAGATCCTCGTTCGAGACCGTGAGCACCGCGTGCAGCGGTTCCACCGCGTTGGCGAAATAGCGATAGAAGGTCGGGCGGGCCAGGCCCGCGGCCTCGATGATGCGGGCCACGCTCAGCCCGCGCGAACCGTGCCGGGCGAAGACCTCGGCGGTGGCCAGGATGATCCGGGCGCGGACCTGGTCGGCCTGCTCCTCGGTCTGCGGCGGGCGGCCGCGCCGGGTGGGCGAGGCGGCGGTCACGGGCGCGTACCCGTACCAGAGGGGCGCGTGATCGGCGCGAGGCTTGACATGGGGTGCGTCACAGCTATTAATCTAACACTAGTGTTCACCTAACATTGGTGTTCAGAAAATAGCGGGCCGTTGCCCGCCACACGCCTAGAGAGGGCGACCAATGACGACTGCCCCGCAGCTCGCCACCGCCGATGCGCTGCCGTTCGACCTGGTCCAGCGACTGCTCGGCCACGCCGTCGCCGGCGGCGCGCCCGCGGTCGAGGTCTTCGCACCGGCCACCGGCCGCAAGATCGCCGACCTGCCGCAGTCCTCGGTCGCCGACGTGGAAACCGCGTTCGCGACCGCGCGCCGCGTACAGGCCGAGTGGGCCCGGACCCCGATCGAGGAGCGCGTGGCCGTGCTGCGCCGCGTACACGATCTGGTGCTGGCCGAACAGGACACCATCCTGGACATCGTGCAGACCGAGACCGGCAAGTCCCGCGTGCACGCCTTCGACGAGGTCTCCGACGTGGCGGTCAACACCCGCTACTACGCCGCCGAGGGCAAACGCATTCTGGCGCACCGCAAGCCGCGCGGCGTCATGCCGGTGCTGACCCAGGTCGAGGTGCGCAACCGGCCCAAGGGCGTCGTCGCGGTCATCTCGCCGTGGAACTACCCGCTGGCCCTCGGCGCCTCCGACGCGCTGCCCGCGTTGCTCGCCGGCAACGCCGTCGTCGGCCGCCCCGACAACCAGACCGCGCTGACTCTGCTCTGGGCCATCGACATCGCCGAGCGCGCCGGTCTGCCCAGGGGGCTGTGGCAGGCGGTCCTGGGCCGCGGCGCCACCCTCGGCCCCGAGGTCATCGCCCGCGCCGACTACGTCGACTACACCGGCTCCAGCGCCACCGGCCGCACCATCGCCCAGCAGGCGGGCGAGCGGCTCATCGGCTACTCCCTGGAACTGGGCGGCAAGAATCCGCTGCTGGTCCTGGGCGACGCCGACGTCTCGGCCGCCGCCAAGATCGCGGTCCGCGCCTGCTTCGCCTCGGCCGGGCAGCTGTGCGAGTCGATCGAGCGCATCTACGTGCACGCCGCCGTGTACGACCGATTCGTCAGCGAGTTCGTCGCCAACACGAAGAAACTCGAACTCGGTAAGGCCCTGGACTTCGGCTACGAGATCGGCTCGCTCACCTTCCCGCGCCAGATCGACACCGTCAGCGCGCACGTCGACGACGCCGTCGCCAAGGGCGCGACCGTGCTCGCGGGCGGCAAGGCCCGCCCGGACCTGGGTCCGTACTTCTACGAGCCCACGATCCTCGCCGATGTGCGCGAAGGCATGACCGTCTACCGCGAGGAGACCTTCGGCCCGGTCGTGTCGATCTACAAGGTCGCCAGCGACGACGACGCCGTCACCCAGGCCAACGACACCCCGTACGGGCTCAACGCCAGCGTGTGGAGCCGCGACACCGAGCACGGCCGCGCCGTCGCCGCGCGCATCAACGCCGGTTCGGTGAACGTCAACGAGGGCTTCATCGCGGCTTGGGGCTCGATCGCCGCCCCGTCGGGCGGGCTGGGCATCTCGGGCACCGGCCGCCGGCACGGTCCCGAGGGGCTGCTCAAGTACATCGACACCCAGACCATCGCGGTGCAGCGCGTGCTGCCGATCGCGCCGCTGCCCGGTATGTCCGAGCAGCTGTGGGCCAAGACCATGACACTCTACCTGGGTGTCATGAAGAGCTTGCGGCAGAAGTAATCCGGCGAGAATTTCAGACAGGGGAGCGGCAGGGCATGAAGAACGTAGCGGGCAAGAAGGTTTTGGTCACCGGCGCCGCGATGGGGCTGGGCAAGTCCTTCGCCGAGCACGCGGTGCGCGAGCGGGCCGCCGATGTGGTGCTGTGGGACATCAACGAGGTGGCGCTCAAGGCGACCGTCGCCGAGTTGACGGCCCTGGGCGGCAGTCGAATTCACAGCTACGTGGTCGACGTATCCGACCGTGACGCCATCGCCGAGGCGGGTGCGGCGGTGCGCGGCGAGGTCGGCGACATCGACGTGCTGGTGAACAACGCTGGCATCGTGCGCGGCAACAGCTACTTCTGGGAAACCGAGAATCGCGCCGACATCGACAAGACGATGGCGATCAATTCCCTTGCCCCCATGTACATCACGCTCGAGTTCCTGCCCGCCATGGTGGCGGGTACCGGTGAGGCGCGCGTACTGAACATCGCGTCGTCGGCGGCTCTGGTGTCCAATCCGCGCATGAGCGTGTACGCGGCGTCCAAGTGGGCGGCGCTGGGTTGGTCGGATTCGGTGCGCATCGAGCTCGAGCAGGCCGGCAAGACACACGTCAAGTTCACCACGGTGTGCCCGACGTACATCAACACGGGAATGTTCGACGGCGCCAAGGGATTCTGGTTCACCCCGATCCTCGAGCAGGACCACGTGGTGGACACCTCGTGGGAGGAGATGAAGAAGGGGTCGGCGCTGGTGGTCATGCCGTGGACCTCGCGCATGAACCGCGCGATCTCCGGCCTGCTGCCGCTCAAGGTGCGCGACTTCTACCTCAACACGGTCGGTGTCTACCACTCGATGGACGAATTCACCGGCCGCAAGTAGGGATTCGACGCGACGGCCCGCCCCCGGTGAGCGCCGGGGACGGGCCGTCGGCGTTCGCGTGCACGCCGACGGTCAGGCGGTGAGCAGGCCGAAACCCTCGGCGGCAGCCAGTTCGGTCAGCGAGTGGATGACGGTGATGCCGTCCCCTGACACTCCCGTGCCCGTGCGGTCGAGCCAGAACGCGCGCAGGCCCGCGTCCCGCGCGCCGATGCCGTCGGTGTCATACCGGTCGCCGACGTAGGCCACCTGCTCCGGCGGCAGCCCGAGCATCTCGGCGCCCGCCAGGAATATCGCCGATTCCGGCTTGGCCGAACCGAATTCGGCCGAGCACAGCACCGCGTCCCCGAAGTGCCCGTGCAATCCCACGGCCCGCAGCTTGCCCAGCTGATGCGCGCGCGAGGAGTTCGAGATCACCCCGAGCGCGCTGCGCTCGCCCAAAGTGGTGAGCGCGGCCGCGACCTCCGCGAACGCCACCCAGTTGGTGTCGCGCCGCGCCGCGTATCCCGCGAACCAGCCCGCGTGGTCGTCGATCTCCGCCCCGATGCGCGCCAGGAAGCGCTCGGTCCGCAGCAGCTGCTGCCCGTGAAAGGTGAGCTCCCCGGCCAGGAATCGCGGATACTCCTGCTCCTCGAGCTCGCGCCACAGCGCGACCGCCGCGTCCTCGGAGTCGAACCGCTCGAGCAACCCCTCGGCCCGCAGGTGCCGCAGGATCCCCACCCGAGCCGTGGCCGAGTAGTCGATCAGCGTGTCGTCGACGTCGAAGAGAACCCCGCGAATACCCACCATCCCAAGCTACCTCCCCGCCTGCCCCGCTGATCAGGCCGGGCGGGTGCCGATTACGACGGTCGCGCCGCGCTCCTCGTCCTCGGCGACGCGGGCGGTCAGGCCGGCGGCGTGCATGATCGCGGCGGCGGGCTCGGCCTGGGCCTCGGACTCCTCGACCAGGAGGTGGCCGCCGGGGGCCAGCCAGCGGGGGGCCTGCACGGCGATGCGGCGCAGCAGGTCCAGGCCGTCGGGGCCGCCGTCGAGGGTTACGCGAGGCTCGTGGTCGCGGGCCTCGGGAGGCATGGTCGCGATCTCGGCGGAGGGGACGTAGGGGGTGTTGGCCAGGAGGATATGGATGTGGCCCGCCAAGGCGGCGGGCAGGGGCTCGAACAGGTCGCCTCGGTAGACGGGGAAGTCGTACGGGGCGAGATTTCGGCGGGCGTAGTCGACGGCGTGGGGCTCTATGTCGGAAGCGGTCAGCTGCGCTCGGATACCGTGCGCGGCGAGATCGACCGCCAGCGACAGGCCCAACGCGCCACTGCCGCAGCACATATCGACGACGACGGGATCGATACTGTCGGGGGGAGTCTCCCGATCCCATTTCTCGACCAGTTCCCGAGCCAGCGCCACCGCTTCCTCCACCAGGAACGCCGTGCGCTGCCGAGGCACGAACACCTCGGGGCCGACCGCTACGCGCAGGTCGCGGAACTCGGCCCAGCCGAGCAGGTGCTCGAGGGGCGAGCCCGCTACGCGTTGGGCGACAAAGGTTTCCAGGTGGGCGGGGTCGGTGGCAGCTTCCAGGAGCAGCGCGGCCTCGTCTTCGGCGAAGACGCATCCGGCCGCGCGCAGGCGGTGGACCAGGGTGTCGAGGTCGGGCGCGGTCACCGGGTCATTATCGACGCCGGGCCCGCGTCGAATCGACGCGGGCCCGGCGGGAGGGACGAAGACTCAGCGCTCGGAGGGCAGGCGCATCGTCCGGGTGACATCGAGGTAGATCCCGCGCTGGCTGCTGCGCGCGGGCGGGGGCAGCTGGGAGACCAGCTGCTCGAGCGAGGTGGTCGCGCCGACGACCGGGATCCCGGCGACGATGAAATCGGCCACCGCGCGGCGAATGTGGTTGGGGGAGGTCACCACGATGGCGCTGGTCGCGCCCGCCTCACGCAGCATCGCCGCACCGTACAGCGCGTTCTGCACGGTCGAGCCCGCCCGATGATCGGTCAGGATCCGGCTCGCCGGAATGCCGCGCCCGATCAGCCAGCCCTCCATGGCGGCGGCCTCGGTGATCCCGTTCTGCGGGTTGCCGCCGGTCACCAGGATCGGCGACATCGGCGAGGCGATGGCCTGCAACCACGCGGCCTGCATGCGGTTCACCAGTTCCGGGCGCATGCTGCCGTCCGGCAGCAGCCCGTAGCCCAGCACCGCGATGCCGGTGCCCGGTCCGGCGATGGCCGGAATCGGATTGGGCAGCGTGCCCACGGCCGAGCCGATCGCGTGGAAGACGTGGCGGGTCCGCCCGGCCAGCTCCGGGTCGATGGCGGTCAGCCGGTTCAGCGCGACTTCGCGGGTGATCAGATCCCCGGCGTAGTCCGACCAGATGGCCTGCAGCGACAGCGCGTGCGCGTCATCGGGGGATTCGGCGAGCAACTGCCGCAGATCCGCCAGACCCGCGGCGTCGTCACCGTCGAGGAAGTTGTCCTGTGCCGAGTTGTAGAGGTGCCCCGGATCCGCGTACGCGGTGCCGGGTGCGAACAGGGTCAGGGCGGCGGCCGCCGCTACGAGCAGGGTGGGGATACGCCTGGCGATCTGCACTGCTGTCGACCTTTCCGAGAGACGGTCACGCATGCTTTCCGAGCGGTTCGTACCTTTGCTGAATAGTGGCTCGGTTCCGATTGGGACACGATACGGCTGGCGCGGGCCGTTGTCGGGGATTTGCCATAGAGAAATTGCAGGTTTGAGCGGACCTGTTACCGGCAACGCGCGCAGGCGCGCGGAAATCAACTCGAGTCGCCCCAAAGGCGCGTGCGGCCCGTGTCGGCGGGCGGGTTAGGGTGTTGTTCCGTGGACACGACTTCGCTCATCGGCAAGGAACTCGCCGCCGCCATCAACGCCGACACCAAACAGCGCGCCGCCGCGCGCGCCGCGACCGGAGCCGCTCCGCGCCTGGCCCTGGTGATCGCCAATGACGATCCGGCCAGCGCCTGGTACGTGAAGTCGCTCAACCGCGCCGCCGAACGCAACGGAATCGTCTGCGAGAACGTGGATCTCGGTGTCGAGGCCACGGCCGAGGAAATCCGCGCCAAGCTCGCCGAACTTTCCGCCGACGCCGCGGTGGACGCGATCATGCTGCAGACCCCGCTGCCCAAGGGCGTGGGCCTGGACGATGTGAGCCTGTCCATCGCCGCGGCCAAGGACGTGGACGGGGTCAGCCCGCTCTCGCTCGGCCTGCTCGCCTCCGGCCTGCCCGGCTTCCCGCCCGCCACCTCCGAGGCCGTGGTGGAGCTGGCCAAGTTCCACGGAATCGCCCTGGAGGGAACGCATGTCGCGGTCGTCGGCCGCTCGAACGTGGTCGGCAAGCCGCTCGCCCAGCTGCTGCTGGCCGAGAACGCGACGGTCACCGTCGCCCACTCGCGCACCCGCGACCTGCCCGCCATCACCTCGGCCGCGGACATCGTGGTCGCCGCGGTCGGCCGCGCGGGCCTGATCACCGCCGATCACGTGCGCGCGGGCGCGACGGTCATCGACGTGGGCACCAACGAGGACGAGAACGGCAACATCACCGGTGATGTGAACGCGGAGTCGGTGCTCGGCAAAGCCGGTGCGCTGAGCCCGGTTCCGGGCGGCGTCGGCCCGGTCACCACCGCGCTGCTCATGCGCCACGTGGTGCAGGCGGCGGAGAACGCGAACGCCTGAGTCTGGCGGTTCGCGCCCGGCGGCCCTACGCCGCGCACTCCGCCCCATACACGCCGAACGGTGCGGGATTCTCGCGAATCCCGCACCGTCGCTGTCTCTTCCGGAGTGCGCCCCTTACCAGTGCACGGTCACCGGATCGCCGATGCCGACGTTGTTGTAGAACCACTCGGCGTCACCGGGCGCCAGGTTGATACAGCCGTGGCTCACGTTGGCGTAGCCCTGTGAATCCACCGACCAGGGCGCGGAGTGGACGAAAACGCCACCCCAGGTGAGCCTTTCGGCGAACTCGCCCTCGATCAGGTACCCCTCGGCGGAATTGAGCGGTATGCCGATGGTGCGCGAGTCGAACGTCACCGAGCGGAAGCGCTCGAGCACCGGGAACGTGCCGACCGGGGTCTCCCAGCCGGGCTTGCCCATGGACGCGGGCATGGTGCGCACCGGGACGCCGCCGATGAAGACGGTGAAGGTGTGCGCGGACATGTCGGCGTCGGCGCTCACGCCGCCGTTGGTTTCGAATTGGGTGTGCAGGCGCCCCACCGACACCGTGATCGGCGATGAGGTGGGCAGGTATCCGGCCGACGTCCATTGCAGCTGTCGGTCGTCTACCCAGGAGAAGTTGCCCGCCAAGGTGGTGCCGGCGCGAATGTTCACTGCCCGCTCGGCGCGGGCGCGATCCTTCACGGGTTCGGCGAACCGCACGTTCACGGGTGCGGCAATTCCCACTATCTGACCGGGCCCCGGCGTAATCGCCTGCACCGCCGGGAGATCGGGTGCCGATATCAGCACCGCCCCTGCGGCTCCGGACCCGAACGCGGCGGCCGCCGCCACTACGGTTGCGACGAACATGAGACGAATCGCGTTCCGCATGGTTCCATCCCTTCGCACAGGGGTGTGGTCCTGGACGCTCAGCCTATGACCGATTCGCCCTCGCCGTACGGAAACGTTCCCGCTTCGTGACCTACGCATCGGCGTGGACGATGGACGAAAACCCGCTGCTCTAGTAGTGATTCCCCACTCTGACGAGGGGTATCGGTACGAATGTGCCGATTTTTCGCCCATCCGTGCCCGGCGTGGCGACCCGCGCGTGCCACGCGGAATTCACACCGTGTCAACGCCACTGCCGCGCCCGGCGCCGGGGGACACCCGGCCGTATCGATCCGCGAAGGTTCGCCACCCGGCCCGACCGGCAGCCGCTGCGGGTCCCGGCCGCCGTGGTCGGCCCGCCGCGGCACCCGACCGCCCCGAACGCACGAGAGCCCCGTCCGGGCCGGACGGGGCTCTCGGTGACGGACGGGTGAGTCCTCAGCCCGTGATGGCCGCGACCACGTCGTTGTGCAGGGCGTCCGCGCGGGCGATGACCTCGTCGATCTGCTTCAGCACCGGCGCGAACTCGGCGCCCGCGACCCCGTCCAGGGAGGCCACGTTGATCGCGATGTTCAGCTGGGAGCTGGCCGCCGCGGCGCGGGCGGCGTCGGCGGCCGCGCCGATGTCGGTGACCACGTTGGGGTTGCCGATCGGCAGCAGCTCGGCGGCCAGGGAGACGACCTCGTCGGCGGCGGCGACCACCGCGGCCGGGACGCGCGCGGCCTCGAGCAGCGCGGCGGTGATGGCCTCGGCGCGGCTGGCCTTGTCCGCCTCGGACTCCTTCGCCAGCTTGTAGGCGTTTCCGACCGCGGTGAAGGCGGCGGCGTCCGCGTCGGCCAATGCGAGCGCGCGTTCGCGGGCGGTGTCGGCGGCGGCGATGATGCGGTCGACGACCGGGCGGTTGTCGGCGTCCTTGGCGCGGGTGGTGTAGCGCGCGACCATGGCCACCAGGGCGGCGCCCTGGGCGGCGTGCAGGGCAGCGACCGCGCCGCCGCCGGGTGCGGGCACCTTCGCGGCCAAGTCCTCCAGGTAGGCCTGCAATGTCGAATCACCGAAGCCGGTGCCGGCCTGCGTGGCGTCCTGCGTCATGAGGAATGACCTCCCTTGGGATGGCGGGTGTTTCGCGCGCGAGACACGCACGTTGTCGCCGCTCACGGTACCGGTTCGCGACCGCGGCCCCGACTCCGGCAGCCCCGGCCGATGTGAACCGGGAATCGCACTGTGAGTAGTGTCCCGGCTATGCGTATCGGATTGTCGATCAATTACACCGACGGCTTCAAGGAAATCGCCGCCGAGGTGGCCGATCTCGAGAAGGCCGGCCTCGATATCGTGTTCGTGCCGGAGGCGTATTCGTTCGACGCGGTGAGCGCGATCGGCTACCTGGCCGGCAAGACCGAACGGGTCGAGCTGGCCTCGGGCATCATGCAGCTGTACACCCGCACGCCCACCCTGACCGCCATGACGGCGGCCGGTCTGGACTACGTCTCGGACGGGCGTTTCATCCTGGGCCTGGGCGCCTCGGGCCCGCAGGTGATCGAGGGCTTCCACGGCGTGCCCTACGACGCCCCCATCGGCCGCACCCGCGAGGCGCTCGAGATCTGCCGCAAGGTCTGGCGGCGTGAGCGTCTCGAGTACGACGGCAAGTACTACACGATCCCGCTGCCCGCGGACAAGGGCACCGGCCTGGGCAAGCCGCTCAAGCTCATCAATCACCCCGTGCGCGAGGACATTCCGGTGCTGCTCGCGGCGCTGGGCCCGAAGAATGTCGAACTGGCCGCCGAGCTCGCGCAGGGCTGGCAGCCGATCTTCTTCCTGCCGGAGAAGGCCGACGACATCTGGGGCGAGTCGGTGAAAGCCGGTCTGGCCAAGCGTGATCCGAAGCTCGGCGATCTGCAGGTCTTCGCCGGTCCGGCGCTGGCGATCGGCGACAACGTGGAGCCGCTGCGCGAGTTCGTCAAGCCGCACCTGGCGCTGTACATCGGCGGCATGGGCGCCAAGGGCAAGAACTTCTATCACACCCTGGCCACCAAGTACGGCTACGGCGCCGAGGCGGACCGCATCCAGGAGCTGTACCTGCAGGGCAAGAAGGACGAGGCCGCCAAGGTGGTGCCGGACGACCTGGTCCGCGACGTCTGCCTGATCGGTTCGGCCGGTTTCGTGAAGGAGCGGGTGGCCGCGTTCCGCGAGGCCGGGGTGACCGCGCTCAACGTGGTTCCGCTCGCGGCGACCCCCGCCGATCGGGTCAAGCTCGTGGAGCAGTTGCGCGCGATCTGCGACTGATCACCGATCCCGGCCGTGCATTCGACGCGGCCGGCCGCTGATACGACAACGCCCCGGCCGTACGTGACGGCCGGGGCGTTCTGCGTTCGGGTGTTCGTGACCGCGCTGCCGCGGGCGGGAATCACTCAGTTCTGCTGCAGCGCCGTGAGCGCCTCGGGCAGTGTCGAGTGCAGGGCGAAGACCTGATCGAGGTTGGTCATGCGCAGCTGACGCCCGGTGGCGGGCCCGTCCGCGACGACGGCGATGCGGGTGCCCCCGGCGCGCTGGTGTGCGGCCACGAGCGCTGCCATGCCGGCGGAGGCCAGGAAGCTCACCTCGGACAGGTCGATGATGAGGGCGCCCGGCTTGCCGCCCAGGATCGATTCGATCGCGTTCTCGAGCGCGGGTGCGGTCGCCAGGTCGACTTCACCGATCACGGCGAGCACGGTCGCATCGTCGTGGACGGTGACCGAGGTGGTCATCGTTTCGCCGAGGGGATACGCGTCTCCGGAAGTGTTGGTCACCTAAGAGACTCTACAAGTGAACGGTGGCGCAGGTGTCCGCAACAGTGTCAGCTAACCCGCATATCGCTGGTAGGCAATGATTTTCGACGGCGTGCACACGCATTCGGGCGTATGACGCCGCGCGGGTATACCCGTTTTCGGCGAAGTGAAACACTCGAAACGAATCTCGCATGTCAGCGCAGGTCGGGGGTTGCGCGGTGGTGCGGGCCCCCCGCGTCGCGGGGTGCGCGGGCGGCCGAAAACCGGGTCGCGGAAGATTCCGGACGGTATGGGCGCGTCGTGATCGCGCCGCAGCGCCATTGCGCCGATGGCGCAGGTGCGCCACCAGCGTCTCTCCGTCGGCGGCGCGTCCTCCCGAGCCGGTCGCCCGGCTACGGCACGGACACCGGGCGCAGGCAGCTGCCGGCGGGCGTCACGATCGAGCACAGGGCGGGCTCGCGGGTCGGCCGGTAGTCGGCGGGCACGCCGCCGCGCGCGGTGATGTCACGCAGGGCCGGCACCGCGGTGGTGGGCCGCCGGGTGAGTGTGGGGTCGGTCTTCACATCGACCGTGTACAGCCCGAAGCGCGGTGCGTAGCTGCCCCATTCGTAGTTGTCGGTCAGGCTCCAGTAGTTGTAGCCGATGACGTCGATGCCGTCCGCCTCGGCACGCTGAATCCAATACACGGTGTCGCGCAGATGGTCTCCGCGGTCGTAGCCGTCGGCGCGGGGGAGTCCGTTGTCGGTCGGCATGCCGTTCTCGACCACGTAGAGCGGCAGTCCGGGGAATTTCTCGGCGTAGCTGCGCAGGTCGTAGTAGATGCCCTCGGGTTCGATGGCGTTCTTCCAGAGTTCGTCGCCCACGAGCGCCGGTGTCGGCGGATTCGACAGGGACGCACCGTAATAGAAGTCGATGCCGAGGTAGTCGAGCTTGTCGCGCACCCGGTCGACGAACAGCAGATCGGTGAGGTTCTGCACGATGGGGTACTGCGCCACGTTGCTGGTGACCCGGGCGCCGGGCTGGCGCGCGTGAATGTAGTCGTAGATCTCGCTGTGCGCCTGCACGAGTCGTTCGAACATGGGCAGCGCGTCCAGCAGTCCGATGTCGCCGATCCGGATCGACTGCACGACATAGCCCATGGGCTCGTTGATGGTGACCCACAGCGGGTCCAGCGGCGCGTAGCGATCCACCACCCGGCGCATGTTGGCCAGCCAGTCGGACACCATGTTCTTGTTCTTCCAGCCGCCGCGATCGTCCGCCCAGCCCGGGATGACCCAGTGGTCCAGGGTCAGCATGGGTCGCATCCCCGCGGCGCGAATGCGCTGCACGACCCGGTCGTAGAACTCGAAATCCGACTCGCTCCACACCCCGGCGTGCGGCTGCACCCGCGCCCATTCGATGGAGAGCCGGTACACCCGCACGCCCAGGCTCGCGGCCAGGTCGATGTCCTCGGCGTAGCGGGTGTAGAAGTCGACCGAGTCGCCGTAGGTGTCGCGGGCGCTGCCCGAGTTCGCGTGGCGGCTCCAATTGCTGTCCGGCGCATGGCCTTCGGATTGGAAGCCGGACATCGAAACGCCCCAGAAGAAGTCCGGGCCCAGTGCCTGAACGGTGGTCGGCGCGCCGCCGGAGCTGCCGGTGCCGGAGCCGCTCGCGCTGCCGGACCCCGATCCGGTGCCGGAACCCGAGCCGCCGCTGCCGGTGGGGGCGGCTGCGCTCATGCCGGAGCCGGCCAGGGTGATGACGACGGCCGACACGACCGTACAGAGCAGCCGAGAACGTCTCATGCCAGTACTTCCTCCGGGGCGATCCAGCGCGTCCCCGACATGGCCGCGCATGGTGCCCACACCCTACTGGTCACTTGTTCAGAAAGATGGGTGAATGGAGCGAAACGTGAAAATGACACGGCGCCAGTCTGTTCCGATGATCCGGCGCGGATGCGTCGTGCGCATCCGCGCCGGTTTCGAATCTGCCCGAACGCGGCGGATCAGGACGCGGCGGCGAAGTCCCGCTGCACCTGCTGCGGGTCTGTGACGCCGTTGACCAGCAACAGCTGCAACAGGATTCGGGACTTGGCCGGATTCAGCCCCAGCGCCGACACCGTCCCCAGTTCGTCGTCGTTGAGTTCGGCGTTGCGGACCACCGCGCCGGACCCGACCCGGCTCGACCGCACCACCAGCACCCCCTTGCCCGCCGCCGCGCTCAGCGCGTCCACCACCGGTTTCGCGGTGTTGCCGTCACCGACGCCCGCCAGCACCAGGCCGCGCGCGCCGTGGCCGAGGGCGTCGTTCACGCCGGTGGCGTCCATACCCGCGTGCGAGTAGATGATGTCGACTCGCGGCAGCGGCGCGGACCCGGGCACCGGGAAGCCCAGGCGCGACTGCTGCGCGGCCGGCTCCGCGAAGGTCACCGCGGCGGCGTCGACGTGCCCGACGGGCCCGGTGTTGGGCGAGACGAAGGTCTGCACGCTGGTGGTGTTGGTCTTGGTCACGTCGGTCGCGCCGTGAATGGTGTCGTTGAGTACCACCATGGTGCCGCGATCGCGCGCGGCCGGATCGGCCGCGACCTGCACGCCCGAGCGCAGATTGGCGGGTCCGTCCGCGCTCAGCGCGGTCGAGGGCCGCATGGACCCGACCAGCACGACCGGCTTCGGACTCGACACCACGTGGTCCAGGAAGAACGCGGTCTCCTCGATGGTGTCCGTGCCGTGGGTGACCACGATGCCGTCCGCCTCGTCCGCGGCGAAGATCGCGTTGATCCGGTTCGCCAGCTTCAGCCACACCTCGTCGTTCATGTCCTGGCTGCCGATGTTGGCGACCTGTTCGGCATCGAGCTTCGCGATCTTGTCGAGCCCGGGGACGGCGTCGATGAGGTCCTGCGCGGACGCCTCGCCCGCGGTGTAGCCGACCGCGGAGTTGGCATTGGCCTTGCCCGCGATGGTGCCGCCGGTGGCGAGGATCGTGACGCGGGGGAGATCGCCGGGGTTCGGGCTCGCCGAGGTCGTCGCGGCGGCGGGTTGCGCGGCCGCCGAGGTGTTTCCGGCGCCGGATTCCTCGGGATCGTTCGCGCAACCCGCGACCAACAGGCTCCCGCACGCGAGCAGGCCGAGAATACGGAGAATGGAACTTCGCGCCATGGAGACTCCTTCAGAATCGGGTTGCGCGCGTATGATTCTTCCGTTCAGTAGTGATCCTACGATTCTTCCTATCACGGTGTGCGCTGCCTCAGAGATCGACCGGACTTCGACATACGGAGAGTGGACGATGAGCATCGATAATCGGGTCGATCGCGGAACCGAGAAGAAGTACGAACAGCTCAGCCCTTTCGAACTGAAAGACGAGCTCATCGAACTGGCCGATGAGAATATGCGCAAGACCGCGCACGTGATGATCAATGCCGGTCGCGGCAATCCGAACTGGACGTCGGTGGTTCCCCGCGAGGCGTTCTATCTGCTCGGGCAGTTCGCGATCGCCGAGGCGAAGCTCGACTGGGACGAGTTCCCCGGACTGGCGGGAATGCCGCAGCCCGCGGGTATCGCGGCGCGATTCGACGAATTCCTCACCGGGCAGGCCGAGACCGACGCGGTGAAACTGCTGCGCGGCGCGGTCGAATACGGCACGGTCACTTTGGCATTCGACGCCGACGCCTGGGTCGGTGAACTCGCCGACGCCATCCACGGTGACCACTACCCGGTCCCGGACCGCATGCTGACCCACATCGAGCAGGTCGTGCACGCCTACCTGGACCTGGCCATGGGTGGCGCACCGGACAGCGGCTGGGACCTGTTCGCCACCGAGGGCGGCACGGCGGCCATGTGCTACCTGTTCGATTCCTGTGTCGTGAACGGCATGCTCGCCCCCGGCGACCGCATCGCCATCATGACGCCGATCTTCACGCCGTATCTCGAGATTCCCGAGCTCGAGCGATTCACGTTCGACGTCCTCGAGATTCAGGCCTCCAAGACTTCCGCCGACGGTATGCACACGTGGCAGTACCCGGCCTCGGAGATAGAGAAGCTCACCGATCCCAGCGTCAAGGCGCTGTTTCTGGTGAATCCCTCGAATCCGCCGTCGGTCATGCTGGATTCGGCGACGCTCGAGCGCATCGCGCAGATCGCGGCGAAGGAGAATCCGAACCTCACCATCATTACCGACGATGTGTACGGGACCTTCGTCGAGGGATTTCGATCGCTCATGTCGGTGGCTCCGGCCAATACGATCGGCGTCTATTCTTTCAGCAAGTATTTCGGTTGCACCGGATGGCGACTCGGCGTCATCGCGGTGGCCAAGGACAATATCTTCGATCGGCGAATCGCGAATCTTCCCGCCGCCGAGCGTGATCGGCTCACCGCGCGGTATTCCAGCATCGCGCTGGAACCGGAGAAGCTGACATTCATCGACCGCATGGTCGCCGATTCACGCGACGTGGCGCTCAATCACACCGCGGGATTGTCCACCCCGCAGCAGGTGCAGATGGCGCTGTTCTCGCTCGCGGATCTGCTGGACAGGGATCTCGAGCATCGCAAGAACTGTGAGGCGATCATCGACCGGCGGCTGCGGACGCTGGCCGAGGCGCTGAAGGTCGAGGTTCCGCGTGATCCCAACGCCGCCAACTACTACGTCGAGCTCGATCTCATGGTGTGGGTGAAGCAGCACTGGAGCCCGGAGTTCGCGGCGTGGCTCGAGTCCGAGCACGAACCGGTGGATCCGGTCTTCCGGCTCGCGGAACAGGGTTCGATCGTGCTGCTCAACGGCGGCGGGTTCGATGGGCCGCAGTGGTCGGTGCGGGTGTCGCTGGCCAATCTGCGCCAGGACAGCTACGCCGAGATCGGGCGCTGGCTGGTCCGGATCATGGACGAGTATCACGAGGAGTTCCAGAACCGCGCGAAGACCAACTGACCGGGCCCGCCGCGACAGAGGACGACTTCATGGATGCGATCAAGACGTTCCTGCAGGACACCCCGGAGGCCGCGCTGTTCCTGTGCCTGGCACTGGGTTACGCGATCGGCAAGATCAAGATTTGGAAGCTGTCGCTGGGCGGTGTCGCCGGCACGCTGATCGTCGCGATCTTCGTCGGCATGGCGGGGCACATCACGGTGAACGACCAGGTGAAGAACATCGCCTTCGCGATGTTCATCTTCACCCTGGGCTACATCTCCGGTCCGACCTTCTTCGCCAGCCTGAATCGAAAGAGCCTGAAGTACGGCACTTTCACGCTGATCGAGGTGGCGAGCGTGCTGGCCATCACCGCGGCCGCGACGCTGATCATGAATCTCGATCCGGGCACCGCGGCCGGGCTGCTGGCCGGCGGCGCGACCGAGTCCGCGGCCGTCGGCACGGCGACCGACGCGATCGCCCGGCTGGACCGCTCACCCGAGGAGATCACCGCGCTGCAGGCCAATGTCGGTACGGCGTACTCGATCTCGTACATCTGCGGATTGATCGTGGTGGTGCTGCTGTCGAGCCAGATCTTCCCGCTCGTCATGCGGATCAATCTGCGCGAGGAGGCCGACAAGCTGTGGAAGCAGCTCGGCGGCGGCAACGACGACGCGGACGGCACGCAGATGGAGGCGGCGCCCGAGCTGGTCGGGCGGGCCTTCCGGGTGCAGCGGGTGGCCGGGCGCACCGTCGCCCAGGTGACCGCCGATCTCGGCGGGCATCTGACCGTGGAGCGAATCCTGCGCGGCGGCAAGGTGATCGGCGTCGCCGATGATCTGGTGCTGCGGAACGGCGATCAGGTGCTGATCGTGGGCCCGCGCACGGACATGGTGCCGGCCGAGAACGCCGTCGGCCCCGAGATCGTGCCGAGCGCGGATCTCGAGACCGCGCTGGAAATCGATCAGGTGGTGCTGGATCACCGGCAGCGCGCCACCACGCTGGACGGAATCGACAAGCAGCTGGGGAGCCGGCTGTACGTCACCGGCCTGGTGCGCGAGGACAAGGAGCTGCCGCTGCGTCCGGGCATGCCGGTCCAGCGCGGTGACACCCTGAAACTCACCGGCGCGAAGGCCGATCTCGCGAAAGTCGTTCCGACCCTGGGCTATCGCCTCGATCCGACGGTGAAGGCCGACATCATCTACATCGCCCTGGGCCTGACCCTGGGCTTCATGATCGGCAAGATCGTGGTCCAGGTCGGCACCATCCCGCTCACCCTCGGCACCGGCGGCGGCTGTCTGCTCACCGGCCTGCTCTTCGGCTGGTTCCGCTCCCGCAATCCGGAGATCGGCCAGTACGCCCCCGCCGCCGCCGACGTCATCAAGACCCTGGGCCTGTCGGTCTTCATCGCCGTGGTCGGCCTGACCTCCGGCCCGCAGGCGGTGGACCTGGTGAAGAAGTTCGGCTGGGGCCTCCCGATCGCGGGCGTCCTGATGACCGCGATCCCCGCGTGCATCTCCCTGGTGGTCGCCTGGAAGTTCATGAAACTCCCGGCCCCCTTGGCTCTCGGCGCAATCACCGGCCAGCAGTGCTCCACCCCGGGCATCTCGGCCGTCCAGCAGGTGGCCGGCAACGCCACCCCGCTGATGTCCTACACGATCGTCTACGCCCTCTCCAATGTCGCTCTGCCCCTGCTGGGCCCGATCGCCGTGGCCATGACGGTCGCCCTGACCTGATCGGACTTCCGGCCCTCGCCGACGCCCGCATCCGCCGATCGGATGCGGGCGTCGCGCATGAGCGGCTGTCTGATCGGCCGACGCGAGCCCACCCCGGATGCGGGCTGAAATGTGGCCGTTGCGAAGTGGTTCCGCGCTGATCGGCGGACGCGCGTAGGTGTCCTCGCGAGCGGATACCATGTCGCCCATGGGGAGGATTCGGCCGATGGTGGCCATGATCGCGCTGTTGTTCGTCGTTTCGGCTTGCGGACAGGATGATTCGGGCTCGAGTGCGGACGGGACGACGCCGCCGGTCTCGGCGTCGAGCATCCCGAACGCGGCGACCTCGACCGCGCCCGTGTCATCGAGCTCGCCGTCGTCGACCATGACGACCGCACCGGCATCGAATCCGGCGACACCGGCGGGTCTGCCGCTGTGCGGGGACACCGAGCGTGCGGCGAGCGGGCCGTCACCGGACTGCGCACTCGTCTCGCGGGACCGGGCAGGACTGTCATTCGTGGTGCGGCACAACGAAGCCGGGAACGCGGCGACGGTGACGATCGAGGTGCTCGGCCGGGACGGTGCGGTCCGCCAGACCCTGACCGAGCAGGTCGATCCCGGGATCTCGCAGCCCCGCCTGCTCGAACTCGCCGACGACGGCCGCGATCAGCTCGTCGTTCCGCTGCGCTCCGGCATGGTCAACGTCACCTACGCGATCTATCGCGCCCTCGATGCCGCACCGGACTTCGTGCGCACCGGCACGATGGCCGGCATCGGCGTGGACCGCACTGCGAGCGGCTACCTCGCCGGTCAGATCCGCGGTGGCTCCGCGGGCAAGTACTGGAACACCGAGTTCTGGCGTTTGGACGGCACCCGCCTGCGATTCGTGGCGTCGACCCTGACCATCCACCAGCCCGATGGGCCCGCTACCTGCGCCCCGGATCCGGACGGGTCGGCCTCGGACCGGGATCCCGAGATCACCGACCCGCAGGCGGTGCAGCGCCTGTGCACCGAGGACACTCAGCGAACCCGAGCCGTCGGGTAACCGTGGGCGTTCGCGGCTCCGCCCGAACGTCCTACGCCTGCACCGGCAGCAGGAACTGGGACACCAGCCAGCCCGGGTGGGCGCCGGTCTGGAGCATGCCGGTCTGGACGAGAACCGTTCGATCCGTGCGGGTGTGCAGGTCGCGCAGGGTGATCCGCCAGACCGGGGGCACCGCGGCCACGGCGCCGTCGGCCCAGATCCGGCGGAACTCGGGGTGGCGGCTCAACTCGTCGAGGAGCTCGGCGAAGGCGGCCATGCCGCCGAAGCCGCCCATCGCCAGGCGGAACGCCTGGACGGACAGGGTGACGTCGGCGAGCCAGTCGGCCAGGACCTCGCGGGCCAGGGGATGGGCGAAGAGCCAGCGAAACTGGTTGCCGCTCTCCAGCATTCCGGGGAAGGCGCGCTCCCAGCCGGCGTTGCGGCACAGGACGTGTCCGCCGACAGCGGTGATGGCGGCCGGGTGCGGGCCCTCGAGCAGGCGCCGGATCTCGGGGGTGATGGCGGCGCGGAGGTCGTCCAGGGCCGGGTAGGAGGTGTTCGTCAGCCCGGCGAGTTCGCGCAACTGACGCCGGTCGACGACCGAAAGATGTTCCAGGCGATCGAGATAGCGGATGACCGCGTCGACGACCTCGCGCGTGGGGTTGTTGCGCGACCCCTTCTCGAGGTGCGTGATGTAGCTCGCGCTGACGCCGGCGTTGAACGCCAGGCGCTCGCGCGAGACGTGCCGGGCGTCGCGCAATCTGCGCAACAGCGTGCCGAAGGTCGGCGCTACGAGTTTGCTCGCAACCTGATCGTGTGACAGCTCCGCGGTCACGGCGTCCCTCCTCCCCGCCGCCCCACGCGGACCCGCATTCGTGTGAGCGACCTCTCGACTGTGCCATGAAAGTCCTCCCACCGCAGGTCGGTGAGCTGAGCAACAGGTCCGCCACCGGCGAGAATGAGCGCACTCAGTGATCATGAAAACAGGAATTCGCCCGTCCCGCCGCAGGATTCGTGTCCTGGGTCACAGTCGAGGGGGTGATTGCGGAACGTTCTCCGAACCTGCCGGCAAATCCTGGGGTCAGACGCGGCTGGCGGCGGAGAACGAGACGGCGGGCAACTTGGTGGTCATGCGGACCTGGGTGCCGGGGCCGGTGTGGTCGAAGTCCAGCTGGGTGGTCAGCGCCCGCATCATGGCGATGCCCCGCCCCCGATGACCCGGGTCCGAGGGCAGCGGCCGCCAGACGCCGGTGTCGGTGACCACCAGGGTGACCGTATCCGGCCCGCACTCGGCCGTGAGCAGCACCCGATCGCCCCTACCGCCCTGCAGGTAGGCGTGCTCGATGCTGTTGCTGCACGCCTCGTTGGCGGCGGCGATGAGATCGGCGGCGCACTCGTGCGGGACCGCCGCGGCGGCGAGCCAGAACTTGAGCGCGCGCCGGATACCGGAGAGTTCGGCGGGTTCGGCGGGCAGATCCAGGCGCAGCGGTTCGGGCGGCTGCCGATAGACCACCATGGCGACGTCGTCGTCGTACCCGGCGTCCGGGCGCAGCCGCGAGAGCACCGCGTCGGCCACCTCGCGCGGCAATTGCGCCGCCGCGCCGGACAATTCGTCGGCCAGTTCGACGAAGCGCTCGTCGATGTCGATACCGCGCTGTTCCACCAGCCCGTCGGTGAACAGCACCAGGGTCGACCCCGGCGCCATGGCGGTGGTCGCCTCGGGCCGGCGCGGCAGATCGAAGGTCGCCAGCGGCACCGCGCGCCCGCCCTCGAGCAGCCTGCCGGTCGTCCCGGGCTCGGCGAGTACCGGCGGCATGTGCCCGGCGCTGGAGTAGCGCACCAGCCCGCGCACCGGATCCAGGATCGCGGCGCACACCGTGGTGCACATGGCCCCCGGAATCCGCGACGCCACCGCGTCCAATTCGGCCAGCAACTGCGCCGGGCCCGCCCCGCGCAGCAGCAGTGCCCGTGCGGCGGTGCGCAATTGACCCATCACCACCGCGGCCGCGAGCCCGCGGCCGACGCAGTCGCCGACCACCACGCCGATGGTGTCGTCGGCCAGGCGCACCACGTCGTACCAGTCGCCGCCGATCTCGAGCGGCGGCAGCGCGGGTTCGTAGTGCACCGCGAAACGCGGGGGCAGTTCGATGGGTCCCAGCATGGCGCGCTGCAGGGTCAGCGATGTGGAGCGGGCCTGATCGAAGTTCCGCGCGCGCTGCACCGCCAGGCTCAGATGCCCGATCAGCAGCGAGAACAGCGCCCAGTCGCCGGAGGTGATGACCCGTGGCGCGGCGAACCGCAGCCACAGCGCCGAATCCCCGGACTCCCCGAGCGGGGCGACGATGCCCTCCGAACTGGCCGCGCCCTCGGGAATGGCGAACATGGTGCGGCCCGGCCGCAGCCGCGCCCGATCCAGCAGCGCGCGCGCCCGGGCGTCGAGCACCCGGCGCGATTCGCGCCCGTCCCTGCCGCCGTCGCGCCCGTCGGACGCGCCGAAGCTGTTGTGCGCGGCCAGCGAATTGCGCATACCGCTGACGCTGTCGCCCGTACCGTTGCCGCGGGTGGCGGCCTGACCGTCCGGAATGTCGTCCGAGACATAGAATTCCGGCCCGGCGTGCCCGGTCCACACCGAGACGACCGCGGACTCGGCTCCTATCGCGCGGCGCAGCTCTTCGAGCCCGACCGCGAGCACCTCACCGACGCCGGTGGCCGCGACCACCTCGGCCGCCATCCGCGAGATCGCCTGATCACGCGCCTGCGCATCGTGTTCGGCGGTCACGTCGCGAATGGTGCCCACGAAGATGCGCTCGTCGTTCTCGGGCTTGATCAGCGAACTGGTGCTCACCGCGAGCCAGATCTGGCGGCCGTCGCGATGGCGGATCGGGGTGACGAATCGCGCGGCGTCGGTGCCCAGGTCCGGGTAGCGGGGCGCGTCGGGCACGGACCAGGGGTGGGGGAGCGGGTAGGGCACGCCGTCGGGTCCGTAACCGGTGAGCGCGCCGAAGGCCGAATTCACCTCCACCAGCGTGCCTTCGGAGTCGACCACGAAGAACCCGTCCTGCAGCGACTCCACCAGCGCGGTGCGGAAGGCGTCGCGGCCCGCGAGATCGTCCGCGCGCGAACGCTGTTGCTCGTAGCGCCGGGTGCCGTCCAGGAAGCCCCGGGTGGCCACGTCCAGCGCGGCCATGGTCTGCAACAGGAATTCCAGGGCCGCCTCGCCGCGATCGCCGACCTCGGGATCGGGCAGCAGCCCCTCCTGCTCCAGAATCCGGAAGTGGTGCTCGGTGAGATCGAGGATGCTGACGCCCTCGACCAGTGCGCGCCTGCCGAGTTCGTAGCCCTCGGCGAGCGTGTTCTGGTTGGGCGCGCGCAGATGCGTGCGCAGCGCGGCGGTGTACGCGTCGCGGAAGGCCGCCAGCACCGAGCTCATTGCCCGGCACCCCCGTGGCCGGGGACCGGATGACCCGCGAGGGTGTGCCCGGGTCCGGAATGACTGTGTCCGGCTTGGCTCTGCACCGAATGCCCGTGCGCGAAGTGCCCGCGATGGCGGGCGGCCAGCACGAGCGCGTCGTCGGTGTCCTTGGCGTGGCGCGCCAGCACCTCGGCGGTGATGTCGGACGTCGGCTTGCCCAGATCGATGCCGTCGGCGAAGTCGCTGGTGATGCCGTCGGTGGACATGAGCAGCAGATCGCCGGGGCGGACCGGCACCGTCTGCGGTTGCAGGTTCGGCGGCAGCAGGTACCCGACGATGCCGCCGGCCAGCAGCGCGGCGGCGCGGACGGCGGGTTTGCCGGGAGCCGCTGCGACGACGCGGGATTCGACGTTTCCGACGCCGAGCCAGTGCAGTTTCTCACCGGAGTCGAACAGGGCCAGCGATACCGCGGCCCCGCGGGTATCGGACATGGCGCGATGGCACAGCAGCATCAGCACATCCAGGGGTTCGGCGCGATTCTCGGCCAGCACCTGCGCGGCCCGGTCGGCGGCGTCGGCGGCTGCGGCGCCGTGCCCGAGTCCGTCCAGCACCGCGAAAAGCACTGAGCCACCGCCCGCGTCGAGTACGACGGAGCGGTCACCGGATACCCGTTGCCCGGGTAGCGCGCGCCCGGCGACGGCCCATTCGACCGCGCCGATGAAACCGTCCTCACGCACCGGTGGGTACCCACTTCCACATTTCCACAAGCGTGCCCTGACCCGGTTTGGAAGTGATGGCGAGACCGTCCATGAGGCGGCGCGCACCGGGCAGGCCGAGTCCGAGACCGCGCCCGGTGGAGTAGCCGTCCTCCAGCGCGCGGTCGATGTCGAGGATGCCGGGGCCCTGATCCTGGGCCTGAACCACCATGGAGCGGCGGCCTTCCCGGTCCTGCACCGTGAGCCTGACCTCACCGGTGCCGGCGTAACTCGTGATGTTTCGCGCCACCTCCGAGATGGCGGTGGCGATCATGGTGCGATCGGAGAGCGAGAAGCCGAGAGCGCTTGCCATCTCGAGTCCCGCCTGCCGTGCGGTCACGATGTCGTTGGACACCTTCACCGCGATCACCACGTTTTCAGCGGCCACGATCACGACCATCTCGTTGGCCACGGGCGTTGATCTTGTGGTTCAGCCAGGCGAGACCCTCTTCGAGGTCCAGTGCGGTGTGCATGCCCTCGAACGTGAGTCCGAGTTGAACCATGGCGAATGCGACTTCGGGTTGCAGGCCGACGATGACCGTTTCCGCGCCTCTCAGCTTGGTCATGTGGGCGATGGTACGCAGCGACCTCGCGGCGAAGGAGTCCATTACATCGATTGCGGTGACATCGACGATGATTCCCTGCGCGCGGTACTTGCTGACGTACTTCATCAGATCGTCCTGCAAGCGTTCGGTATCGGCGTCGGTGAGTGCGGACTGCACCGACGCGATCAGATAGGTGCCCTGCTTGAGTATGGGTACCGGCATTGGCCCTGTCCCGGTTTACCGTCCGTCGCGATCGGCGGGAACTCGCGACACCTCGTAACCCAGGAGTCGCTCCGCCTCTTCGATACCGCCCTGAAGGTCGCCGACGGCGTTCATCTTCGACAGATCCAGGCCGATGGTTACCAGTGTGAGCGCGATTTCCGACGACAGGCCGGTAATGATCACATTCGCGCCCATGAGTCCGGACGCGTCCACGGTCTGCACCAGGTGGTTGGCCACGGTGGAGTCGATCGCCGGCACACCGGTGATGTCGATGACGACGACCTTGGCGCGGTTGGCGCGAATGGCGCGCAGCAACTGTTCGGTGAGCTGCCGCGCGCGCTGGGAGTCCAGCACGCCGATGATGGGGAGGATGAGCAGCTGCTCGCGCACCTGCAGCACGGGGGTCGAGAGTTCGCGAATCGCCTCCTGCTGCTGGCGGATAACGCGCTCGCGCTCCTGGACGAACGACACCGATACGGTGTTGGCGATGCGGTTGGCGGCCGGTTCGTACGCGTCCAATACTCGCTTGAGCAGCTCGAAGTCGCTCTGGTACTTCTCGAAGAGGCTGCGGGCCAGCACATCTCGCAGCAGGAGCACGATGCCGACGACCTCGTCGGTCTCGACCCCTCGCGGAATGATGCGCTCGGACAGATCGCGCGCGTAGGTCTGCAGCGCTTCGACGCTACCGGTCTCGAGTACCTCGACGTAGTTGTCGTAGACCGAGGTCGCCTCGGAGAAGATTTCCTCCGGGGTCATCGCGGTCAGCAGCTGGGCATCGGTGATGCGACGGGCCCACTCCTCGCGCAGCTCGGTGCGGTTCTGCCGCAGATGCTCGACCAGCTGCGGGAGCAGATTGTCGACAGAACCGCCGGATTGTGAATCCGCCGGAAGGCCGATGGACACGTCGGACATGGAAATTCCTGCCCCTTTCGCTAAGGCCAGGTCGGGTGCTCGCTCATCGTCGATCAGCACAGCGCCGACCGATTTGCCGACCGTACGCCGGTGCCGACTGACGTCGGAAGCCGGTGCCGAGCCTAGTCTTACCCACTACCCGGCGTGTGCCAAACCAAACGCCGGTCAGCCCCTTCTTATCCGCGAAATTCGGGTTCAGGAGGGGTTCCGGGTGGCCGGACGGCGGTGATGGGCGAGCAGGGTGTCGTAGATATCGGCGAGCGCGGCGAGTTGGCCACCGTCCAGGACGTCGATCATGTGCCTGCGCACGCTGTCCACGTGGGCGGGCGCGGCGCCCGCGAGCACCTGTTCGCCCTTGGCGGTGAGCACGGCGGCGGTGCGCCTGGCGTCGTCGGGCACGGCCTCGCGCGCGACGAGTCCGCGCTTCTCCATACGGGTGATCTGATGCGAGAGCCTGCTCTGCGACCACTCCAGCACCGCGGCCAGTTCCGCGAAGCTGCGCCGATGGTCGGTGGCGTCGGCGAGGCGGGCGAGGACGGTGTATTCGACGTAGGTGAGGTTGGACTCCTGCAGGGAATCGCGTCCGACCGCCGCGGCGATGAGGTCGCGGGTGAATACGAATCCCAGCCATGCGCGCGTCTCGACGTCGTCGAGCCAACGGGGTTCGGTCACGGTTCCACTCCCGGGTTCTGCACTCATGCTAAGTCCTCCCCGCCGCCGATAAGCGCATCATCACAGGTAACCACCCCCCGACTTGAAGGTGCAACCTGTGCCGACGCACACAACACCGTCGCCGATTCGCACAAATCCGAGCCGCGTACCTGGGCTTCGCCGCTTGTGTGAAGCGAGCCGGGTGTGCAGCGCGGTCGCCGTCGCACCGGCTGTCGCGGTGATCACAACGCGCTCGGCCTGGGTGAAGGCCGTCGGCGCGGCGAGGGCTGTCACGATAATCCGCGCCGACCGCGAAACGTTTGGTGTTCGGCCTGATGAACAAGTGTGCGCAGTGTGAAACGGGTGCTGCCGGAGCGGGAGTCGGAACGCGCGCGCCCGGAAGGACCGAGACGGCCCGGCAGCGGTCGACGGTCAGGCGGCGACCGATCGGGCCGTGGGTGACTGTGCGGTAAGGCTTGCCTGTGCTCGGGCGCGGGGGCGGTGGTGGTTACAGTCTTTCTGCTTGAACCGTTGGCTGAACAGCCCCAGCCCTGCTCGAGGAGTGCGATTCGTGACCGCGCCTGACTTCCTGTACTCGGATCTGCTGCCTATCGGTGCCGACGAGACCCCGTACCGGTTGCTGACCACCGAGGGTGTCAGCACGTTCGAGGCGGGCGGGCGCACCTTCCTGCAGGTCGAGCCCGAGGTGCTGCGCATGCTGACCGCCGAGGCCATGCACGACATCAGCCACTTCCTGCGGCCCGATCACCTCAAGCAGCTGCGCAAGATCATCGACGATCCCGAGGCCAGCGGCAACGACCGGTTCGTGGCGCTGGATCTGCTCAAGAACGTGAACATCTCCGCGGGCGGCATCCTGCCCATGTGCCAGGACACCGGCACCGCCATCGTCATGGGCAAGAAGTCCGAAGGCGTGCTCACCGGAGCCGATGACGCCGAATGGATTTCGCGCGGTGTGTTCGACGCCTACACCAAGCTGAACCTGCGCTACTCCCAGCTCGCGCCCATCACCATGTGGGACGAGAAGAACACCGGACAGAACCTGCCCGCGCAGGTCGAGTTGTATTCCGAGGCGGGCAATCCCGCGTCGCCGGCCTACAAGTTCCTGTTCATGGCCAAGGGCGGCGGTTCGGCCAACAAGTCCTTCCTGTTCCAGGAGACCAAGGCCATCCTGAACCCGGATCGCATGCTGGAGTTCCTGGACGAGAAGATCCGCTCGCTCGGCACCGCGGCCTGCCCGCCGTACCACCTGGCGGTCGTGATCGGCGGCACCAGCGCCGAATTCGCCTTGAAGACGGCCAAGTACGCCTCCGCGCACTACCTGGACAACATGCCGACCGAGGGGTCGATGGCCGCGCACGGCTTCCGCGACCTCGAGCTCGAGGAGCAGGTCTTCAAGCTCACCCAGTCCTTCGGTATCGGCGCGCAGTTCGGCGGCAAGTACTTCTGCCACGACGTGCGCGTGATCCGCCTGCCCCGGCACGGCGCCTCGCTGCCGGTGGCCATCGCGGTGTCCTGCTCCGCGGACCGCCAGGCGCGTGCCAAGATCACCGCCGAGGGCGTGTTCCTGGAGCAGCTCGAACGTGAACCGGCGCAGTACCTTCCGGAGCAGACCGACGCCATCCTCGGCGGCGACGTGGTCCGCATCGACCTGAACCGGCCGATGGACGAGATCCGTTCCGAACTGTCGAAATACCCGGTGAAGACCCGGCTTTCGCTGACCGGCCCGCTGGTCGTGGCCCGCGACATCGCGCACGCCAAGATCAAGGAGCGGCTCGACGCGGGCGAGCCCATGCCGCAGTACATGCGCGACATGGCCGTCTACTACGCCGGTCCGGCCAAGACCCCCGACGGCTACGCCTCGGGCTCGTTCGGCCCGACCACCGCCGGCCGCATGGACTCCTACGTCGATCAGTTCCAGGCCGCGGGCGGCTCGCACGTCATGCTCGCCAAGGGCAATCGCTCGGCCCAGGTCACCAAGGCGTGCAACGCGCACGGCGGCTTCTACCTCGGCTCGATCGGCGGACCCGCCGCGCGGCTCGCCCTGGATTGCATCAAATCCGTCGAGGTTCTCGAATACCCTGAACTCGGCATGGAGGCGGTGTGGAAGATCGAGGTCGAGGACTTCCCGGCCTTCATCGTCGTGGATGACAAGGGCAACGACTTCTTCGCCGAAACCTCGAAGCCGATCGCGCTGCGAGTGCGCGAGCGGTCCAAGGAACGAGTCTGAGCGAAGGAGCTGATTCGATGCGGGCGTACGGCCGCGGCGGAGTGCGGGTTTCGACCGCACGACGGAATGTCTCGACCGTGCGGCGGTACGCCGCGATAGCCGCCCTGGCGGGCGCGGGCGTGGTGGGCGGCGTGCTGCCCGCCCCCGCGGGCGCCTCGCCCCGGGCCCACGCGGCGCCCGTCCTGCCCGGCACCGTCGAGGCGGCCGCCGCGGGGTCCGAGGGCCTCGATCCGCTGCTGGCCGCCGCCTACTCCGCCGCCGAGGCCGAGGCGCACGCGCAGGGCGTCCCGATGTCGATCACGTCCGGGTACCGCAGCCCCGCCCAGCAGGACGCGCTGTGGCAGGACGGACTCGCCACGTACGGCAATCCGGACGAAGCTCGCCGCTGGGTGCTGCCGCCGGACGAGTCGACCCACGTCTCGGGTGAGGCCGTGGACGTCGGTCCCGTCGAGGGCGCGGCCTGGCTCGAAGCGAACGGGTACCGGTGGGGGCTCTGCCGGGCGTTCCTGAACGAGTACTGGCATTTCGAGTTGCTCACGCTGCCCGGCAGGCCCTGCCCGCCGATGTGGGCGGACGCCGCCGAACGGCAGGCATTCGGTTCGTGACGTACGGCGAACCTCGTAGCGGGGACCGGTATCTCGTGTCGGAGACACGGCCGGATCATCCCCGCCCGCGGCGACTATCGGGCGCGACCGAGCGCTGACAGCGAACAAATCCGACCGGACACTCTGGTGTCCGGTCATTCGCCGCTGTGCGCACGTCGTGGATTCGGCATCCTGGGTTCGGCACATATCTAGCTACGGAGGCATGGGTGGGCAGGCAACGCGCACGAACGGCACACGGCTCGATGAGCCATCAACGCCCTCCCGTTCGCATCTCGCGTGTCGCCCCCAGAAACACCCCGCCGCGCTCCGCCCTGGACGCCGTCCTCACCCCCGGCTGGCTGATTCTCGAACTCCCCACGGCGATCCTGCTCGCGGTGTTCGTCGGCACCGGCTGGCTCGGCTACGCCCAGCACTCGGGCACCCCCGCCGCCCCGCGCCCGGCCGTCGTGGTCCCCGCGGATCAGCCGTCGGGGCGCTGAGCGGGCCGGCCGGTGAGCCGTTCGGGCGCTGAGCTTTTCGGCCGGCGGTGACGCGCGGACCCGGGTACACCCCGACGCGCTGAGCCGTGCCGCCGCCGACCGGACCGGCGGCCTGGAACCGGGCCGGGCGTACCGCTTTGGGCGTATTCGGACGGCGGCCGCGCCCATCCCGCGCGAACGCTGGTGACGTGCCGGGCCGGGACACCGGAATCCACGGGTGTTTCACCACGCTCATCCCGCCGCCGGGCCGGCTGCTGCGCACGATCGCCCTGATGAACGACCTGCACTACGGCGAGGATCGCAGCGGGCAGCTCGTCTCGGGCCTGCTCGCCGGCTCCGGCGGGACCCTGTCCGCCGGGCAGGTCGAGCGCCTGCGCGAGTCGTTGCGCGCGGACCCCGAACGCCCGACGCTCGTATTCGGTCACCATCCGGTCACGAGGCACGCGGCGGTAAGCAACCCCGGCGGACCGGCTTTCGTGCTCGACAGGGCGAATGCGGCGGCACTACACGGCATCTACCATTCGGCGCCGGGGTGTTCCTGCATCACAGCGGTCACACGCACCGCAATCGGGTGACACGGCCGGACATCGGCGTCGGCGTCGAGTTCCTGGAAGTGGCGGCGGCCAAGGAGTATCCGGGTGGCTACACGCTGCTGCGGGTCTACGAGGGCGGGTACCTCGTGAACTTCTACAAGACGCGGTCCGCGCTCGCGCGGGAGCGGAGCACCCGCACCCGCCGCCAGTACCTGGGTCTGCATCCCGATCACGCGCTGGGCAGCTGCGCCGACCGCAATCACGCGGTGCGGCGCAACTTCTCGGGCTTGCGTGCGGCGCGGGCCGAGTAGTCCGCGGGCACCGCTCCTCACCCGGCGATCAGCTGATTATCGCCGGGTGAGCCGGTCGCGTGCACCCGGTGCGGCGGGTGTGTGCGCCGGGGCGTGCGGACTCGAATCGAGTTGGCGCGCAGCGACGGTCGCGACCGCGGCGCGTGGACCCGAAGATCAGTCGTCGAATCCGCCGGAGCTGCCGTTGCGGGCGCGCGCGGCGGCGCGGGCGCGGCGGCGGGCGGCCTGGAGTTCGGCGAGTTCCTGTTCGAGGGTCTCGGCGATCCGGAACTGGCCGGTGTCGTACACGTTCAGCGGGGGCACCGGGTCGGCGCCGTCCGAGAGCGAGGACTCGGCCTCGAGCATCTTGCGGGATTTCGTGGTGGCCGAGGTGCGTTCGTCCCGTTCCGGGGCGCGCGGCGCCTCCTTGGGCTTGGCCTTGGGCTTGACCGCCTCGGCGCTGTCGACCACCTGACCGTTGCCCATGTCGCGAATCTGCTCGGACTCCACGTGCGGCTGTCCCGCGGTGAGCGCGGGCGTGGCCGGAGCCATGGGCGTGTTCGGCGCCGGGTTGCGGGTCGGCCAGCTGACCACGGTCGGCAGGGTGCGCCGCAGCGTCTCGGCCGGATCCGGCAGATCCCGGATCTGGTCGGTGGCCCGCACGATGGCCAGGCCGTACCGCGCGCTGGCGGCGTTGTGGATGAGCAGCGCGACGCCGATCATGATGGGCGCGATGGCGTGCACGGCGACGTCGTACCAGCTACCCGACTTCAGGTACGGGTAGGTGTTCAGGGTGACCGTGAGACCCAGCAGGGCCATCTCCGCCGCCACGACCTGCTTGCGGCTGTCCAGCACACCCCACTCGGCGACCTTGTTGGTGCCGACCATGATGATCACGAGGCAGACGCTGATCATGCCTTCGAGCAGGTAGCTGAACCAGAAGAGCGGATCGCTGGGGCCACCGGGCGCGATGTTGTGCTGCACGTTGACCGCGGACCAGAGCATGCCGGCCGCGACGACGCCGGCCAGCGCGCGCAGCGACCAGGCCCGATGCTTGTACAGCGACGCCAGTTTGGCGTGCGGGCTGGACTCTCGCCGCTGCGCGGCGATCGCCTTGCGAGCGAGCAGGAGGTCCCGGATGTCGGCCTTCTCGATCTCTTGGGTGGTCTGCCGCGTGCGATCGGCCGTGGCGGCCGCCGCCTCGGCTTGCTTCCAGCGCTGCGAGCGATCCTCGTCGCGGATGCGCTCGGCCAGCTCGCGTTCGGCTTGCAGCTCGTTTTCCGAGAGCGCTTCGGTGAGGGCGGGATCGAACTGGTAGACCAGCCGTCCGCGGGCCTTCTCGACCCGCCGCGCCAGCTGGGAGACGTCGTCCTCGGGCGGATGTTCGAGAGTCATCAGGACCCCTGTCCGGGGAAGTTCGATGGGCGAGCGGTGAACTCGAAAGGGATCGGCACGGAAAACATTTCTAGTCGATAACTGCCTCTCGGCGAAACTGTTGATTTGCCGATGTACCAATCCTTACGGCGCGCCGCGCCGCGACACGCGCAATTGGATCTTGCCCGGGACGTTTACCGGGTGGTATCACGCAGGGCGTCAAGGTGGGTGATCGGTACTGCGCCGCCGACGGATTCGCGAGATTCGGTGATACGGAACGGACATGGATCTCTCGCGCGGCCGCGGTGGCGGCGCGCGTGGGGCGTCGGCGAATCCGACATCGCGCATCGAACCGGGCGTTCGGAACCAATCGCCGGGACGGTGCGCGCGGGCTCTCGCGGCCGCCGCGCTTCGTAGCGTAGTGAACGCGTTGCCGTCGCTTGCCACCCGAATCGGGTGCCCTCGGTTCTCGTTTCGTGCCGGGGGCGGCGGGCCGGTTCCGGGCATATCGGCCGGGGCTCGTGTGTCGAGCTGGGCAGGCGCGCTGTGTCGCGCACCGGACAATCCGATCGAACTGCCCGAATGTCCGGTGCGCGAGCGGGACTCAGAGCAGCGCCACCGCGCCCTCCACCGCGTGCGGGAGCCGTCGCCGATTGGGGGAACCGAGCGCCGTGGTCAGATCCGAGCCGTCGTGCTCGGCGAGCAGATCGGCGCTGTCCCACACCAGCAGCGTCGCGCTGACGGTGTTCTCCGCCGCCGAGTGCGCCAGATCGTAGTGCGCGCAGCCCGGTACGTGCGCGTAGGTGATCCACAGGTCGTAGCCGGTCATGAACAGATCCAGGTCGAATTGCACGGACAGGCCGAGCAGTTCGCTCTTGCCGTTGTCGTCGACGCCGGCGAACGCCTCGTCCAGCGCCAGCAGGCGCGGGGCCTGCGGATCGGCCGAATCCAGCATGACGTGCGCGGCGGCGAACAGCGGCAGGTGCAGCGAGACCGACTGCTCACCGCCCGAGAGCGCGCTGTGCCTGGCCACGGTGAGCCGGTCCTCGGTGCCGTCGGAGGTGATGATGGTGAACGAGAACACCCGCCACGCGCGGTAATCCAGTGTCGCGGCCAGGATCTCGGGAAACGAACGCTCGGGGTGCGCGGCGCGCGCGGCGCGGATCTCGGCCGCGAAGTGCGAGCGGATGACGGCCAGGTCCTCGGGCACCAGCTCAGCGGAATCGCGGTCCAGGAGCTTGCACACCGCGCGGGCGGGTTCGGAGAGGGTGTCCGCGAGCACCCAGTGCACGCCGATGGTGTTGCCCGAGGACATGCGCCGCTGCTTCATCTCCATGCCCATGCGGGTGATGAGATCGCGGGCGTCGCCGGTGCGTTCGTGTATCTGCTGGGCGAGGCCGGTGAGCAGCGCGTCCTCGAGGATGCGGCGCTCGGAATCGGTGAGCAGCAGTTCCTGGTGCTTGCGCGCGCCCCCGATGCGCTCGGCGAAGTCGGCCAGCGCGGACAGGCCGTGATCGTCGTGCACCTGCACCACGGTCAGGCCGTCGGCGGCGTCCCAGTGCAGGCGGTAGTCCTGGCGGGCGGCGGTGAGCGCGGCGTCGAATTCCTGCAGCGCGGTGGTGACCGCGCTGCGGGTGGACTTGCGGGTGGCCTCGCCCGCGCGCACCGAAGCGGTTGCGGCCGCGAGGTTCTCGAACAGCGTCGCGACCTCCTCGGGCAGCACCCGCATGTCCTGCTCGGGGTCGCCGTTCTCGATGCGGTACAGCAGCTGCTCGGGGGTGGACCAGGCGGCATCGCTGGCGGGCCAGCGGTTTTCGACCGGCGCGCCCAGCAGGCTGAGCAGGTCCGGGCGCGCGTAGGGGGCCAGATGCCGGACGTCGGCGAGCAATTCGGTGAGGGCGGTGCGCAGGGTCTCGTGCGCGGCCCGGTGCGCGCCCTCTGCGGTGCCGACCGCCTCGATGGCCTCGTGCGCGGCCTTGCGCGCCGACTTCTGTTCCGCGCGGGCGGCGTCGATGCGCTCGCGGGCCGCTTCGAGCTCGCGGTCGATGTCGGCGGCTCCCGCGCCCAGCGCCTCGCGCAGGGTCTCGAGCTTGCGCAGCTGTTCCTCGTAGCCCGAGCGCGCGGCCTCGGCCTCCTCGGCGAAGGCCTCGGCCAGGTCGGTGGCCTCGTCGAGCCGGTCGGAGGTCTCGCGCGAGCGCTCGTGCTCGCGGGCGTGGTCCCCGCGCAGGCGCAGCAGCGCGGTGCCCGCGTTCTCGAAATGCCGGACCGCGGCGGCGAGAGCGTCCAATTCGGCGGGGTCGCGGGGCGCGCGGTGCTCGGCGGCGACGGCGCGCACCTTCTTGTCGGCGGCGCCGTACTCGCCCACCGCCTGATCGATGTCCCGCTCGGCCTGCGCGGCGGCCTCCGACCGCGAGCGCAGCATGCCCGCGGCCTCGGAGACCGCGCGCAGCGCGGCGGTGACGGCGGTGGTGCGCGGCAGGGCCTTGGCCGCGGCCGACACCCGCCCCAATTCCGCGGTGGCGGACTGCTCTTCGGCCTTCGCCTGCAGGGCCTCGGTCTCGGCGGTCTCGATCGCCGCGGCCAGCTCGGCCAGCCGCAGCTCGCGCCGCCGGGCCCGCGCGGTGGCCCCGATGAACTCGGCGTCGCCCTTGTGATGCCGCCCGACCTGCACGCCTTGCCGGTACCGCCCGTCGGTGCCGATCGTCAGCTGCCCGTCCGCGCCGACGGCGGTGGCGGTGCTCGCGACCCGCGCGGTGGGGCTCTCGTACACCGCGACGGAGGCCAGGACCGCGGCCACCCGCTCGCGCGGCACAGTCAGCGCGTCCGAGTCGTCCTCGGCAACCAGCAGGTCCGCGAGCGTCCGTCCACTCGGCCGCTGATCCGGTGGCAGCGGCACCAGGAACTGGTCCGAGACGTGCTCGGGCAGATCGGCTTCGGCGCACACCCAGCCGTCGAGCAGATTGGCGGCCTGCAACGCCGCTTCGATACCGGCTGCGGCGTCCGGCTCGATGCCGTCCGCGAACCGCACGAGCCGCCACAGCGGCGCTCCGATCGGTCCGCCGGGATCGGAGTGCGAGCGCGCCCCGGGCCGGTCGGTGCGGGCGTGGAAAGCCGGTGGGGCGTCGTCGCGTTCGGCGGCGACCTGCCCACGTTCGGCGCGGAGTTCGGCGGCGCGTTCGGTGGCCTGGGCGGCGCGGGTGCGCGCTTCCTGGCGGCGGCCGCGAATCTCGTCCGTGAGCGGCTCGGAGCGCTCGGCCAGCACCTCGGCCGGGGTGAGAGAGGGGAGGGGCCCGTCGGAATGCGCTGCCGCAGTGGCTGTCGAGGCATCGGCCTGGGCGGCGTGCACAACGTTGTCACCACCGGAAGCATCCGCGCCGCCGGTGGTGGCACCGGCCGACCCACCACGACCGCGCTTCTTGCCCTTCGCCGGCGCGGGCGGACGGGCCGAGTGCTCGGTTCCGGCTTGGGCCAGGGCGTCGTTGACGGCCTCGAACAGGCCCTCGCGGACGGGGGCGTAGACCTCGCGGTGGGTGTCCCACCAATCGCGCAGGGCGGTGGCCGTATCCGCGCGGGCCAGGGCCACCGCGGCCTCGGCCTCGGCGAGCTCGACGGCGGCGGACTCGCGGAGTTCGGTGGCGCGGTGGGCGGCTCGTTCGGCGCGGGTCCGTTCGGTGGCGGCGGCCTCGACCAGGGTGAGGGCGCGGCGCACCGCGCGGACGTCCGCGTCGCGTTCCTCGGCGTGCGCGCGCACCGTGGTGGTGAGGTGGTCGGCGCGGGCCTGTTCGGGCAGCGCGGTCCAGGCGATACCGGCTTCCTCGGCGGCCGAACGCAATTCGTCCTCGCCGCGGGCCAGCGCCGCGGCGGCGTGCTGCACCGCGGCCAGCGCGCGCTCGGACTCCCCGGCGCGCTGATCGACCGTCTGGCGGGCCTTGAGCGACTTGTCGTGGTGCACCGCGGACGAGGCTTCCAGGCGGCGCACGGCGTCGGCGAGGTCGTCGAGCTGCTGTTTGCCCTCGTAGGCGCTCGAGCGCTGCAGCGTCTCGCGATCGGACAGCGCCTGCTCGTAGGCGCGATCGGCGTCCTCGGCCCGGGTCTCCACGGCGGTGCGCTCGCCCTCGCGGCGCCGGCGCAGCGCGGCGGCCGCGTGCAGGGCGGTTCCGGCGTGGGTCACCGCGTCCAGGCGCGTGCGAACCTGGTCGACGTCGGTCTTGGCCTGTACCGCAAGGTATTTGCGGTACACCCCGACGAACGCGCGGGTGGCGGTGTCGGCCTGCACCAGGCCCTCGAGGGTGCGCCCGACCTCCTCCATGTCGCTGAACGAGCGCGCGGCGTCCAGGATCATCTGCTCGTCGAGCGGGCGCAGGCCGTCGGTGAGCGCCTGGGAGAGCCCGCGCGGGTCGAGGTTCTTGGCCAGCTGCGGACGCCGCAGGGTCAGAATGAGATTGATGAGCTGGTCGTACCGCTGCTGTCCGAGCCCGAACATGCGGGCGTCGATCGCGGCGCGATACTCCACCGGCCGGTCGACGATGGCGTCCCCGCCGATCTGCTCGGCCAGCTGCTTGCGGGTGAGCGGGCGATCGTCCGGGCCCAGCAGCGAGAAGTCCACGCCGACACGGCCGTCGGCGACGAAGTACCAGCGCGTCACCTTGTCCGAGGACCGCGTCGCGCGCATGCCGATGCCGATGGTGACCGCCTCGGGCGCGTCCCAGCTGCCGCGCGCGAATTCCATCCACACGTACGAGTAGGCCGATTCCTGCTTGCGGTACAGCAGGTTCGACTTCATGGTGCGTTCTTCACCGGCGAACGGGTTGAGCCGGCGCGGCTCGATCCGCCCGTCCAGCACGAACGGGAACAGCACCTCGAGCGCCTTGGTCTTGCCCGACCCGTTGGGTCCGCGCAGCACCAGCCGCCCGTCGCCGAAACAGAACTCCTGGTCCCGGTAGTCCCACAGGTTGACGATCCCCGCGCGCGTGGGAACGAAGCGGACGCCACCGTGAATAAGCTCACCCATCAGTCCCCGGAACCCTTCTCGATCGAATCTGCCGCACTACCGTCGTCCTGCCGCCCCGCCGCACTCTCGCCCGAGCGCGGTTCCGCCCTGCCGGGTATCGCCTCCGCGGTGGTGGTGGCTGCCGCAGCCTCCGCGCGAGTGGATGGTGACGCCGCATCCAGGCCGGTCGCTGGGCCGCCGAGTTCGGTTGCGGAACTGAACAACTCGGTCTCCGCGCGGGTGCGGATCGTCACGATCGCGCCGCGATAGCGGGCCAGGGCGGGCAGGATCAGGAGGCCGGTGGCGACGGGCTCGACCAGGCGCAGGCGTTCGAGCAGGCTCACGGCCTCGGCGGTCAAACCGGGGACGTCGGCCTGCCACTGGGCGGCGAACGTGGCCCCGTAGCGGTGGGCGAGCATTCTGACCGTGTCGGCGATCCACTCCGCGGCGATGAACGGGAACTCCGGAATCTCCGGCTCGGGAACGTCTTCGGGCTCGGCGTCCTCGTCCGAGCCGAAGATGTCGGCCGGATCGGCCAGCGGCGCGAACACCGTCGAGCGGGGAATCGCGCTGTCGAGCTGCTCCTCCAGGTCGGTGAGCGGGCGCTCGGGCCGGGGCATGTGGATCACCGGATTGTCGATGTCCAGCACCAGATCCGCGATCTCGCCCGCGAGCAGCAGCGCCACCTGCGCCAGGGTTCCGGTGCCCGGAAAACGCACGTCGGAGAGCCGCCCCGAGCTGTCGATGAGCGCGACGCCCTCGGCCCGCCGCTCCGCGCGCAGCCCCGTGACCAGCTCGACCTCGGCGACCAGCTTCTCCTGCGCGAGCATCGTCCGATGCGGCTCGGCGAAGTCGTCGGCGTACACCACAGGCTGTTCGACCAGCGCCCGCCGCACCTTGCGCGCCGCGAGCGACTGTGCGGGCGAACGGGTGTCGCCGCCGCCGGCCTCCTCGCCGAGCAGCCCGGTGACACTGTGCAGGTGCTGCAGCGCCCGCGGCGGCCGGAACAGCGCGAACACCACCGACCGATCGATGTCGTACAGCGCCTCGCCCGCCTCGGGGTCGCTCGCCCAGCCCCCGGCGTCACCGTCGGCGAGGGTGACCGCGCCGCGCGCGGCCAGCCACCCCACGGCGTCGACGAACGCGTCCCGATCCGCGGCGCGATCGGCCGCCAGATCCAGCCCGTCGACCCGTTCGGTGTACGAGGCGACCTGATCGGCCAACTCCGACAGCGTGATCTGGTCCCCGGCGCGCCCCAGCGCCGCCAGTGCGAGCGCGAGGTAGGCGTAGCGGCGGCGGTCGAACAGCCGATCCGCGGTGGTCCGGGCCGGGCGCCCGGACTCGAGCCGATCGAGCACCGGGAACAGGCGCGCCGTGGTCTCGGTGACCTCGAGCCGGTAGCCGAACAGCTCCGCGAGGTCCTCGCGCAGCTCGGTGGCCCACCGCCGAATCAACGGCAGCGCAATGCGATCCGGGTAGTTCCGGGTGACGAGGTGGTTGGCCAGCACCACCCGCGCGGCCCGCTGGTAGCTGTCCAGGGCGAGCGAGTCGATGGTTCGCGCGTGCATCACCGCACCCCCTGCTCGGCGGTGCGTGACCGTGCGGCGGCGTCGTTCGCGTCGGGCCGCTGCCTGGAGATCGGTTGGGGCGCATCGGCGCTGTCGGCGGTTCCGGGGCCGTCGGCCGGCCCGGCGCCCGCACCGTCGCCCGTCGCGGTCCTGCCGGACTTCGCGCCCGCCGGGCCGGTACCCGAGGCCGCGCGGGAGCCGGGCCCCGCCTTGGCCGCGCGCAGCGACGCCGTATCGCGCACCTGCAGCCGTCGATTGTTCAGGTGCAGCAGACCGCGTGCGGTGCGCACGGCCGTCGATCCCTCGCATTCGGAGACCGTCAGCGTCACCCCGCTGTCGGAACCCGTTGTGCCGGGCACCCTTCCGCTGACCGGAACCCACGCCGTGGAGGCGGCGTCCAGCAGGCGCAGCAGCACCTCGGTCTCGCCCTCGTCGAGTTCGCGTTCGTGGATGTCGGCCGCGGCCAGCGACGCGGCGGCCCGGGCGCGGGCGCGCTGGGCGTCGAGCTGGGTCTGGCGCAGCCGCCGGATGCCGGCGTCGTTGCGCTGCAGCCGGGCGGGCGCGCCGGGCGTGGGCGGGCGGCCGGTCTCGGCCAGCGTGCGCGCGATCTCCAAAGGCGGTGCGTCCCACCAGGAACGAATCGCGGGGATGACATCGGCGTCGGGATGCTGCATCGCCAGATGCCGGGGCCTGCCCAGCCCGAAGACCGCGTCGAACAGCGCGTGCGCGGCGTCGGTGGACGGCGCGGCGGTGAACCAGCCCGCCAGATGCCGCAGCGCCGACTCCCGGCTGACCCCGCCCTTGCGGGTTTCGGTGACCCGGCGCAGCAGCGACAGCACCGCGGCGATGGCGCTCATGGTCGCCTCGCGCAGCCGATCGCATTCGGTGATCCCGCCCTCGCCCGCGTCGTTCACGAACCACGAGCGCAATCCCTGCCAGCGGGCGCGCCAGTCGGTCTCTCGCTCGGCCCGATTGAGCAGCACCCGCTCGTCGCAGCGCGCCGCGCGCTCGATGAGGTCGTCGACCCCCGTGTCCTCCACCTCGCGGATGGCCGCGGCCAGCCGGGGCGCGAAACGGGCCAGATCCATGGAGAACTCGCGCATGTGCGCCAGCAGCGCGTCCTTGTGCGCGAGGAACGCCTCGGGGGTGGCCTCGGTGGTGCGCACGAGATCGCCGAGGGTCAGATAGAAGTGCGCGGCCCGGTCGGCCAGGTCCGACAGCGCGCGGTCCAGGCGCGCGAGCACCCGGTACACCTGCGGGGAGTCACCGCCGCGGTTGGCCTCGGCCAGCGTGCGCAGGTCCGCCAGCAACTCGGGCAGTACGAGCCGCGAGAGCGACGCCTCGTCGAGCCGGGCCTCGAGCACGTCCGACACTGCCCGATATGCCTGAAATCCCGCCTGGGAGAACTGGTACACGAAGTGCCGGTTCCGGTATTCGGCCAGCGTCGCGGCCCGCGTGCCGTCGTAACTGCGCTCGAGGACGCCCCACTGATGCAGCTGCTCGAGCAGCGGCCCGACCTCGGTCGGCGTCAATCCCGGTGCGCCCGGGCAACGTCCGAGCGTCTCGCACACGTCGGAGGCGTGCAGCAGCACCACGTAGGCGCCCCGGGCGATATCGAACGCGCGCAGAACCCACAGGTAGTCGCCCCGCTTCTCGGCGGTGGCGAAGGAGAACAGCCGCAGCCGGTCGGCGTGCGGGAACTCCTCGGCCCGGGCCCCCTCGGGGCCGGGCAGCAATCCGTCAGCGGACTCGTACACCGGGCAAAGGGTAGTACCGCCCACCGACCGGTCCGGCATTGCGCCCGGTCTCGGCGCGCCCGCGTCGCACAACCTCCGCCCGCAAGCCCATCCGTCGTCAGGACGCGGGCGAGGCCGACTCCACCGCCGCGCGCTCGACGGTGAGCAGACTCTCGGTGTGATGCTCGGCGTAATAGGCCGCCGCACCCCCGTGCAGCCCGAACAGCCGCTTGGACCACAGCAGCCACACGATGGCGGCCAGGTTCACCAGCAGCGCCGCCACCCGCAGCACCGTCACCTTCTCGGTCAGCTCGTAGATCTCGAGCGGCAGGAAGATGCTGGTCGCGATGACCGCGAAGTACTCACCCCAGCGCTCGACCAGCCACAGCCCGGTCGCTTCGACGAGTTGGACTGCGGCGTAGGCGAATATGGCCACCGCGAGCCAGGTCAGGGTGGTGGGGGAGAGGGTGAAGGCCCGGTCGGTCCAGGTGAAGATCTTGGAATGATCGGGATCCCAGCCGATCTGGTCCGCCAGCTGCCGCAGCAGCGGCAGATCCTCGTCCCATACCGCCCGCCAGTGCTCCTGCGATCCCCGCAGTTTCAGCACCCCGGCGCCGAGCAGGATCAGCACCAGCGCCCGCAGAACCCGCTCGGTGGCGAGCAGGCGCATGATCACCCGGTCGCGCAGCAGCCGCCCGCGCGGCACTTCGGGCGCGTCCTCGGCCGGGCCGTGCGCGCGAGCCGGACCCGGCACGAAATCCCCGCAGCGCAGACAGCGCCACGACTGTCCGGCGGCGGTATCGACATGCAGCCGCGCGGCGAGCTCGGGCTCGTCCGGGGCGTAGGTCTCGTGGCCGCGAACGGCGCAGGTCCAGAGACTGATGTCCATGAAAAGGAGCGTAACCGGCATATCGCCGGAGGCGGTTCAGCCCGCCGCGAGCGAGCGCAACTGATCGAGATAGGTGCGCGTGCGCGGATCCCCGGGAAAGCGCTGGATCATCTCGCGCGCGGTCTCCCCGGCGATCCACATGAGCGAGGGCAGCGACCGCCGTTTGCCGGTGAACGCCCGCAGGCCCTCGTCCAGCGCCAGTTCGAGATTGCGGTCGCGCACCGCCACCACGGCCAGGGTCAGGTGCGCCTCGGCCACCCGCATGGGCTTGCGAATGGACCCGTCCGGCCGGGTCGAGGACGCGATGACCTGACGCGCATAGCTTTCGGCGAGCCGGTCGTCCCCGGCCACGCGGCAGCAGTCCATGGCGTAGAAGTCGAACTTCTGCGGATCGACCACGAAATGATTGTCCAGATTGGTTGGATGATCCATATTGTCCAGAATCGAACGGCCCTGGGCGAGAGCGGCTTCCACCTCGCGCCGATCACCGAGCCGCGCCCACGCCTTCGCTCGCTGCGCGGCCAACTGCACCCCGACCCCCAGCTGCGCGGCCCCGGCGTGCGCGGCCTCCGCCGTTTCGATGGCGCCCCGGTAGTTGGCCTGGGTCAGGGCGAACCAGGCCGCCATTTCCGCACCCCAGCCGATGATTTCGGCGTGATCGGCCTCTTGACCGAGCGAGAGCGCCGCGCGCCGGGTGGCCTCGGCGGCGGTGCGCCAGCCCAGGTCGTAGTCGACGCACCCGACCAGCAGCGCCACCCAGCCGGCCAGCACCAGGACCTCGCGATGCTGGGCGAGGGTCAATCTGCCGTCCAGCAGCGAGGTGATCCGGCGTAGCCACGCGGTGCCCTCGGCGTGCAGTTCGTGTGGGTCACAACAGGGATACTCCGAACACAATCGATCGGCGGTGATGCGAATGGCGTCCAGCGTCGCCGAAGACACATCGGACATGCGCAGCCTGCCGATGAATTCGAGCGTGTCCATCCCTGTGGCGGAGAGCAACTCGTCATCGCGATTGGGCCGCGCCTTGGGAAAGAACGCGGCCGTGACCGTGTCGAAGGACGCGGCGATGATGGGCGCGTAGAAATCGTCCGGTCTGGATTCGCCGGACTCCCAACGCCTCCAGTTGCGCAGCAATGTGCTGTCGGTCGGTAGGTTGTGCGTGGACTTACCCCGCATCGCGCGCACGGCGTCGGCTTGTGACCACCCCCGAGCATCACGTTCGGCGCGCATTCGGACAGCCCAGACAGGTCGATCATCGCCAGCGGACACGTCTGTAGTATCTCACCAGTTAACGTTCGATGGACCCGGATAGGGCACGTGGATGTCAGTGGGTTGACATCTGCAATTGCATCCGCGAGAACGTCATGCTGGTTGTGGGCACACTTCACGACAGCGATCCCCTATCCAATGGAGGTTCGGGTGGAAGCGTTGATCTATGGGTACGTGCGTGACGATCTGGCCGATGGCCGCAGCGAAGAGCTGGAGAACGCCATGACGAGCCTCGCTCGATCGGCCGGATTCTGCTTCGCCGCCACGTTCCATGAATCGACCCCGGGCGATGGCACCGCGTTCGCGGAGCTCACCGCCGAACTCAAGAGAGCCGATGCGCACCACGTCGTGGTGCCCTCGCTCGATCACCTTGCCGGCCAGACAATTCCGCGAGACATCCTCATCGCGAAACTGGCTCACGAGGCGGCAGCTCAGATCTGGGCTGTCGAACACTGACCGGCATCTGACGCGTCGCCCGCCGACGTCGCGGTACCAGCTGTTCTGTCCTGCACCGGCATACGCCTGGCTCGATAACCCGTGGCCACGGCATGACCCGCGCGGCCGTCACCCGGCCGCCGATCACCCCGCAGGGCGAACGGTCGGTGTGCGCTGCCCGCATCGGGTGTCCCACAGCGCAGCCCGCGGCCACGCGCGAGCACAGTGCGGGCCGCACGATCACCCGGTGGAGTGTGCGGGATCACCAGCGCGTGCACACGCGGGGCTTCGGCCGCGCACGTTCAGCCTCGGCCGCGCACGTTCGGACGCTGCCGGTGGACGTTCGGCCGCAAGGCGATTCGCGTACGCGCCGTGATCAGAGCCCGAAACCGCCGCGCCCGCGCCGGCGCAGGTACTTCTCGAACTCGGCCGCGATGGCGTCGCCGTCGATCTTCGCCATGGCCTCGTTGAGGTCGACCTCGGCGTCGCCGCGCTCCTCGAGCGAGCGCACGTACTCCGCGATTTCCTCGTCGCCGGTGGTCATTTCGTTGACCGTGGACTCCCACTCCTCGGCCTGCTCCGGCAAACCGCCCAGGGGCACTTCGACATCGAGGACGTCCTCGACCCGGTGCAGCAGCGCGATGACGGCCTTGGGGTTGGGCGGCTGCGAAACATAGTGCGGCACCGCGGCCCAGAAGGAGATGGCGGGCACACCGGCGCGCACGCACGCGTCCTGCAGCACCCCGGTGATGCCGGTCGGCCCCTCGTATCGGGTCTGCTCCAGGTTGAACCGTTCGGCCGCTTCCTTGGAATAGGCGGTGCCGGTGACGGGCACGGGCCGGGTGTGCGGGGTGTCCGCGAGCAGCGCGCCCAGGATGACCACGGTGGTGACATCGAGCTGCTCGATGAATTCCAGCAGGTCGTTGCAGAAGCTGCGCCAGCGCATGTTCGGCTCGACCCCGCGCAGCAGCACCACGTCGCGATCGCTGCCGGGCGGCGAGCACACCGACAGCATGGTCGAGGGCCAGTGGATCTCGCGGGTGACGCCGTCGACCTGGCGAACGGTCGGCCGGTTGACCTGATAGTCGTAGTAGTCCTCGGAGTCCAGCTCGGCGAGGGGCTGCGCGTCCCAGATCAGTTCCAGGTGCTCGACCGCGCCACTGGCGGCGTCCGCGGCGTCGTTCCAGCCTTCGAAGGCGGCGACGAGTATCGGATTGCGCAAGGTGGGCAGCTCCGATTCGGGTGGCACCGGGGGTTCACTGGCGTTCACCCGGTCAGCTTAGGGGGTTGGGTGGCCAGACGTGCCAACGACGCGCAACCGCGCTGGTCGCGGGGTCCCGCTCATGACATGCGGGAGACCGCCGCCGGGAGCCGCCGGCACGGGCGAAGTGGGCGACCCGCCGGGCGGCGCGCGGAGCTCGCGGAGTGGCGCGCTACACCGAGGGTCGGATTGTCCGGAGCTCCCACTACTCTTGAGAGCATGTCTGTGTCCCCACGCGCCGAGTTCGACACCACCCTACTCGACACGCTCAATCGGCGTGTCGTGATCGGCGACGGCGCTATGGGCACCATGTTGCAGGCCGCGGATCTCACGCTCGACGATTTCCGCGGCCTCGAGGGTTGCAACGAGATCCTGAACGAAACCCGCCCCGACGTGCTGCGCAGCATTCACCGGGCGTACTTCGAAGCCGGCGCCGACGCCGTGGAGACCAATACCTTCGGCTGCAACCTGCCCAACCTCGCCGACTACGACATCTCCGACCGCATTCGCGACCTGTCCGAGCGCGGTACCCGCCTGGCCCGCGAGGTCGCGGACGAGATGGGCCCGTCCGCGGACGGCGCCCCCCGCTACGTGCTGGGCTCGATGGGCCCGGGCACCAAGCTCCCGACCCTGGGCCACGCGCCGTACGCCGTGCTGCGCGACGCCTACACCGAGGCCGCCCTGGGCATGCTCGACGGTGGCGCGGACGCCATTCTCATCGAGACCTGCCAGGACCTGCTGCAGGTCAAGTCCGCCATCGTGGGCAGCCGCAACGCCATGGCCCGGACCGGCCGCCGGATTCCGATCATCACCCACGTCACCGTGGAGACCACCGGCACCATGCTGGTCGGCTCGGAGATCGGCGCGGCCCTGACCGCGCTCGAGAACCTGGGCATCGACATGATCGGCCTGAACTGCGCCACCGGCCCGGACGAGATGAGCGAGCACCTGCGCCATCTGTCCAAGCACGCCGGTATGCCGGTCTCGGTGATGCCCAACGCCGGTTTGCCGGTGCTGGGCGCCAACGGCGCCGAATACCCGCTCACCCCCGAGGAACTCGCCGTCGCGCTGAGCGGTTTCGTCTCCGAGTTCGGCCTGGGCCTGGTCGGCGGCTGCTGCGGCACCACCCCCGAGCACATTCGCCAGGTCGCCGAGGCGGTGCGCTCCACGACCCCGGCCGTGCGCGCCCCGCTGCACGAGCCGAGCGTGTCCTCCATCTACAGCCAGGTCCCGTTCCAGCAGGACGCCACGATCATGATGATCGGTGAGCGCACCAATGCCAACGGCTCCAAGGCTTTCCGTGACGCCATGCTCGCCCAGGACTGGCAGAAGTGCCTCGACATCGCCAAGGATCAGATCCGCGACGGGGCGCACATGCTCGACCTGTGCGTGGACTACGTGGGCCGCGACGGTGCGGTCGACATGACCGAGCTGGCCTCGCGCCTGGCCACCTCCTCCACCCTGCCGATCATGCTCGACTCCACCGAATTGCCGGTGCTGCGTGCGGGATTGGAGCAGCTGGGCGGTCGTTGCGCGGTGAACTCGGTGAACTACGAGGACGGCGCGGGGCCCGAATCGCGGTTCCAGCAGACCATGGCGCTGGTCGCCGAACACGGTGCGGCCGTGGTGGCGCTGACCATCGACGAGGAGGGCCAGGCCCGCACCGCCGAGACCAAGGTGGCCATCGCCGAGCGCCTCATCGCGGACATCACCGAGAACTGGGGTCTGCGTGAGTCCGACATCATCGTCGACACCCTGACCTTCACCCTGGGCACCGGCCAGGAGGAGTCGCGCAAGGACGGCATCGAGACCATCGAGGCCATTCGACTGCTCAAGCAGCGTCATCCCGAGGTGCAGACCACGCTGGGTCTGTCCAACATCTCCTTCGGCCTCAACCCCGCCGCGCGCCAGGTGCTCAATTCGGTCTTCATGAACGAATGCGTCGAGGCCGGACTGGATTCGGCCATCGTGCACGCCTCCAAGATCCTGCCCATGGCGCGGATTCCCGAGGATCAGCGCAAGGTCGCCCTCGACCTGGTCTACGACCGCCGGAGCGAGGACTACGACCCGCTGCAGGAACTCATGACCATGTTCGAGGGCGTCTCGGCGGCCTCGTCCAAGGCCTCGCGCGCCGAGGAACTCGCGGCGCTGCCGCTGTTCGAGCGCCTCGAGCGCCGCATCGTCGACGGCGACCGCAACGGCCTCGAAGGCGACCTCGACGACGCCATGACCGAGGTGCCGCCGCTGCAGATCATCAACGAGACGCTGCTCGCCGGCATGAAGACCGTCGGTGAGCTGTTCGGCTCGGGCCAGATGCAGCTGCCGTTCGTGCTCCAGTCCGCCGAGGTGATGAAAACCGCCGTGGCGCACCTGGAACCGCACATGGAGGCCACCGACGACTCCGGCAAGGGCCGCATCGTGCTGGCCACGGTCAAGGGCGACGTGCACGACATCGGCAAGAACCTGGTGGACATCATCCTGTCCAACAACGGCTACGAGGTCGTGAATCTCGGTATCAAACAGCCGATCTCGGCGATCCTCGACGCCGCGGTGGACAAGAAGGCCGACGTGGTCGGCATGTCCGGGCTGCTGGTGAAGTCCACGGTTATCATGAAGGAGAACCTCGAGGAGATGAACACCCGCGGTGTCGCGGAACAGTTCCCGGTGCTCCTGGGTGGTGCGGCGCTGACGCGCTCCTACGTGGAGAACGATCTCACCGACGTCTACGCGGGCGATGTGCACTACGCCCGCGACGCCTTCGAGGGCCTGAACCTCATGGACCAGATCATGACCCGCAAGCGCGGCGGCGGCCCGGACCCGGACAGCCCCGAGGCCGTCGCCGAACGGCAGAAGAACGCCGAACGCAAAGCGCGCCACGAACGTTCCAAGCGGATCGCCGAGGAGCGCAAGGCCAAGGAGGTGCCGGTCGAGGTGCCCGCGCGGTCGGACGTCGCCGCCGATCTGCCGGTGCCGACGCCGCCGTTCTGGGGCACCCGCGTCATCAAGGGCCTGTCCGTCGGCGAGTACTCCGGTCTGCTGGACGAGCGGGCACTGTTCCTGGGGCAGTGGGGACTACGCGGTCAGCGTGGCGGTGAGGGCGCCTCCTACGAGGAGCTGGTGGAGACCGAAGGCCGTCCGCGCCTGCGGTATTGGCTCGACCGGCTCATCGCCGAGGGTGTGCTCCAGCACGCCGCGGTGGTGTACGGCTACTTCCCGGCGGTGTCCGAGGGCGACGATGTGATTGTTCTCACCGAGCCGAAACCCGATGCGGCGGAACGGTATCGCTTCACATTCCCGCGCCAGCAGCGTGACCGGTTCCTCAACATCGCCGACTTCATCCGCTCCCGCGAACTCGCCGCCGAACGCGGGCAGGTCGACGTGCTGCCGTTCCAGCTGGTCACCATGGGTCAGCCGATCGCGGACTTCGCCAATCAGCTGTTCGCGGACAACAACTACCGCGACTACCTCGAGGTGCACGGCATCGGCGTGCAGCTGACCGAGGCCCTGGCCGAGTTTTGGCATCGCCGAATCCGGGAAGAACTTGTGCTGGAAGGGCATTCCGTCGCCGACGACGATCCTTCCGATGTGCAGGAATACTTCAAGCTCGGCTACCGTGGCGCTCGCTACTCGTTCGGCTACGGCGCGTGCCCCGACCTGGAGGATCGCGCGAAACTCGTTGACCTGCTGGAGGCGGGCCGGATCGGAGTGGTGCTGTCGGAGGAGTTGCAATTGCATCCGGAGCAGTCGACGGATGCGTTCGTACTGCTGCACCCGGAGGCGAAGTACTTCAACGCCTAAGATTTTCACGAGGTTTCCGGGCTTTCGCGCAGAGTTGCAGGGTGGCTCGGCGCGCAAGACCAGCAGGAGGGGTACAACCACATGACTTCAGACCGGCTGATTGCGGGGCGGTACCGACTAACGGATCCGATCGGCACCGGTGCGATGGGGGTCGTGTGGCGCGCGACCGATGTTCGGCTGCGGCGCACCGTGGCCGTGAAGCAGTTGCTGCTGGGTCCGGGGCTCACCAGATCCCAGGCGCTCGAGGCCAAGATGCGGGCGATGCGGGAGGGGCGCATCGCCGCGCGGTTGCACCACCCCAACGCCGTGACCGTCTTCGACGTCGCGGAGGAGGACGGCCAGCCGTGGCTGGTCATGGAGTACGTGAACGCCGCCTCGCTCGCGGCGCTCATGCGGGACAAGGGTCCGCTCGAGCCCACCGAGGTCGCCCGGATCGGGGCCAAGGTGGCCGCGGCGCTGGCCGCCGCGCACAAGGCGGGCATCGTGCACCGCGATGTGAAGCCCGCCAACATCCTGGTCGCCGACGACGGCACGGTGAAGATCACCGACTTCGGCATCTCGCGCGCCATCGGCGATGTGACGGTGACCTCCACCGGCTTCCTGGCGGGCACGCCCGCCTACCTCGCACCCGAGGTGGCACGCGGGGAGAACCCGGAATCGCCGTCGGACGTGTTCGCGCTGGGTTCGACGCTGTACGCCGCCGTGGAGGGCAAGCCGCCCTTCGGTGAGGGCGACAATCCGCTCGCGGTCCTGCATTCGGTGGCCCGGGCCATGGTGCCGCCGCCGCGCCGGGCCGGTGCGCTCGGTTCGGTGCTCATGGACCTGCTCGCCGCCGAGGCGGACGACCGGCCCGATATGGAACAGGCCGCCGAACGCCTGCAGGCGGTGGCGGACGGGCGTGTGCCCGCCCCGCATCAGCCGACCAAGATCCTGCCCACCGCGGGAGCGGCCGCCGCGGTGACCCCAGGCCCCGCCGATGCGTCGGCCTCGGATGCCACCACCGTCCTGTCCACCTCGCACTCCGGCCCGGCCGGCAATGCCGGTGACGCCACGGTGCACATCGACATGGTCAAGGACAAGGGCACGGACAAGTCCGCCGCCCCGGTCCCGCCGGGGACCGGTCCCATGGTGCCCTTCGCGGCGAAGAACGGTGGCGGCGAAGGCAATTCACGCCGGTTCGCGCTGGCAGCCCTGGGTGTGGTCGCGGCATTGCTGCTGGCCACGGTGATCGCCCTCGCGGTCAATCGCGGCGGTGACGAGCCGCCGTCCACCGCCGGCGGCACCAGCGCCACCGCGCCCGCACCGGGCCAGGAGCCCTCGGAGAACCCCGAACCGGCGCCCGGCGGCGGCAACGTACAGCAGCCCTCGCGCACCGGCGCGGCCGGCCAGGCCCCGCGGGCCACCACCACGACCACCGTGCCGCCGACCACCACCTCGGCGAACCCGAGCACCACGAGCACCACGAGCACGACCACCACGACCACCCCGCCGACGACCACGTCGGCCGGTCCGCCGTCCCCGGCGTCGGTGGCCTCGTTCGTGCAGGGCTACTACGGGATGCTGCCCGGCAACGTGGGCGGCGCGTGGGGGATGCTCACGCCCGGCTACCAGGCCTCGACCGGCGGCTACAACTCGTATTCGGCGTTCTGGTCGGGCATTTCGTCGGTGAGCGTGGGCGGGGTCACCCCGTCCGGTGAGAACCGCGTCGTGGTCAACCTGACCTACAAGATGAAGAACGGTCAGGTCAGCAGCGAAAGCCGGTGGATCCAGGTCGATTCCGCCGGCGGCCGGATGACGATCGCGGCCTCCGGGCTCTGACGCGCGTACGACGCGGCCCCCGGCACAGTCGGTGCCGGCGGCCGCGTCGTGCCCGTGCTCAGCGGGCGCTGGTGCGGAACGGCTCGGCCGGCGCGCCCAGGTTCGGTGTGCCCAGCAGGGCCGGCGAACTCAGCGCGTAGATCCCGTCGTTGGTGAGCAGCCACACGATCTTGCGGTCGTATTCGACGTACACCCCGTGGGTCGGATTGCTGCGCGCCCAGTCCTGGGTCTCGGGTCCGAAGGTCGGCGGCGCGAAGTACCCGGCGATCGTCGGGTTCGCGGGGTCGGAGACGTCGAAGAACTGCGCGCCCGCGTTGTAGAAGTCGTAGATCAGCAGTCCGTCCTTAGGGTCGCCGGGTGAGGTGTAGTACCCGCTGCGCTTGGGGCCGAAGCTGCCGCCGCGCTGGCAGTAGTCGGTCACCGGCGCGTTCTCGGGCGGGGTGGGCCGGGGGAGCCGGTCGACGATGCGCGGATTCGCGGGATCGGTGGCGTCGATCTGGAAGATGTCCTTGTACGGCTCGTAGCAGTCCTCGGACAGTGGATAGCCGCTGAGGTAGACCATGCCGGTGCGCTCGAACTGGGAGACGTCGATGTTGTCGGCCTCGGTGCCCGAGACGGACATCGGGATGTCGAGGTGACCGACCTCGCGCAGATTCGCCGGATCGGAGATGTCCAGGATCGACATGCCGAACCCGCCCATCGCCGCGAAACCGTATCGGCCGCCCTGCTCGATCGGGGTCGGGATGTAGAGCGGATTGCGCGCACCCATCCACGAGGTCCGGTTGCCGCAGCGCGGATTGGCCCGGTAGGCGGCGTCCTCACCGCGCACCATGCCCTCGCGGTGCCAGGTGTCCAGCAGCCGCGGCTGGGCCGGATCGGCCATGTCCCAGACCTGGAATCCGTTGGCGTACAGGTAGGTCGGGTATTCCTGGTTCGACCAGTCGTCGCTCGGCGCGGTCGAGACGAACATATACCGGCCGCCGTCCCAGTGCGGGACGTCGAGCGAGCCCGAGCCCTGCTGCGGCTTGCTCGTGTCCGGGGCGAGCGGATCGCGCTGGGCGGCATCGGTGCTCACCGTGGCCAGCAGTTGCCAGTCCCGCTTGCGTGGCCCGTTGAGCTTGTAGACCTTGAAGCCCTTGAACTGGGTGTCCGCGCGGGCGGCGGCCACACCGTCGGGCGCGCCGAACTTGCTGTGTTCGGGGGTGTCGCCGAGCCAGAAGGGGATCTGCCGGCGCATCTCGAAACTCTGCACCATGATGTAGCCGCCGTAGTGTTCGCTCCACTGAATGGTGGACGCGCCCCAGTAGTCGTGCGCGGCCCAATCCTTGCCCGCGACCGCCTCGTCGTTGCCGTCGACCTCGCCCAGGTCCTCGCGGGACAGCGACTCCACGACGCGAACGTCCCGGACGTCGGTGATGTCGTAGACCCTGGCCTCGCTGCGGTCGTACTGGAACATGTATCGGCGGCCGTCGAAGTCGACGATGTTCTGCCAGGAATGGAAGGGGTCCGGGGTGAATCGCTGACCCCCGTAGTGCGCCTCGACCGTCACGTTGTCGCTGCGATAGGTGTTCGGGTCGTAGCCGCCGGTCGCCGGGAAGAGCTCTTCGCCGCCGCCGGGGAACGGATGCTGTTCCTCCTCGTTGACGTAGGTCAGCCCGGGATGCAGGAACGTGCCGTCGTTCTGCATGCCGTAGCTGCCGGGATCGACCGCCGCGGGCCGGCGGTCCCCGCAGACCAGCGGGATATCGGGGTCCGCCGCGACCGTGTTCGCACCGCGCTCGTCCGCGATCTTCGTCACCACCGTCGTCGCGCCCGTCACGGCGAGCGCCGCCGCGGCGACCGCGGCCCATCTCATTCGCGTGTTCACGGTAGGAAAGTCTGCTGGCGGGCGGAAACGGAAAACCCCTCCTCGAAGCCGCTTTCGCGGGCGCGGTTCCGGCCGCCGGGCCCTTGTCCCGCGAGGGCAGCGGTGCTATGCGGGGGCGATGGGTCGTCGAACGGATGGTCGATCCTCGCCGGACCCGTTCGCGCCCGGGCCGATACGCTGGGCACGGCCGTGCGGCGTATGCGGTCCTTGATGAGGCATGTGAGAGGAGCGGACCCGGTGACCCGGTTGCAAGCCGTGCTGTGGGATATGGACGGAACCCTGCTCGACTCGGAGAAGCTCTGGGATGTCGCGGTGCGCGAACTCGCCGCCGAACTGGGCCACGAGATGAACGACGACATGCGCCGCGCGCTGATCGGCGCCTCGGGTCCCAACGCCCTGCGCATCATGTTCACCGGTCTAGGGCTCGATCCCACCCCCGCGGCGCTGCGCGAGGCCGGGCAGTGGATCGAGCGGCGCGTCATCGAACTGTTCCGCGATCCGATTCCGTGGCGACCGGGTGCGCGGGAGGTCCTCGCCGCGCTGGCGGCCGCGGATCTGCCCATGGCCCTGGTGACCAACACCAAACGCTCCCTGACCGAGTACGGCCTGGACACCCTGGGCAGGCACCACTTCCGGGCGACCGTGTGCGCCGACGAGGTCGGGCAGGGCAAGCCCGCGCCCGACGTGTACCTGCGGGCGGCCGAACTCCTCGGCGTCGACCCCGAACACACTGTGGCCATTGAGGATTCGCCCACGGGTGCGATATCGGCCGCGGCCGCGGGCTGCACGGTGCTCGTCATCCCGTGCGAGATCGCGGTCCCCGAGGCTCCGGGGCGCAACTTCCGCGAGTCGCTGGTCGGGGTCACGCACAACGATCTGCACGAACTGGTGCTGGCCCGGCACGCCCGCTGATCGGGCCGCCGCGCACGCGAACTCCCGAGCGAGCCGGGGTGACCGGGGTCACCGTCGCCCGCCGGTGTATTCGGGAACTGCCTGATGGGCGGGGGTAATCCGAGCCATGGCGATAGCCGATCGGTTGCGTAAGTAACGCTTTCACGGGCCCCGACGACGTCTCCTGTGACACTGGCCCGTTCGTCGGGGGCCCGGCCATCCGCTTTGTGGAATGGGGATATTGGCATGCCTTTGGGCGAATTTTTCGCAAAACACAAGATTGCTTCGGCGGTGGCCGCCCCGGCAATCCTGGGTGTGGTCGCGGTGGTGGGGGCCACCCTGACCCTGTCCGAGCCCGAATCCGAGACCGCGGTGCCGCAATTGCGCTCCTCGGTCACCGAATGCCATGACATGGTGACCATTTCGGTCGCCGGTCGCGGGGACACCCCGGTCGCGGGGACCACCAAACTGCTCGTCGACGCCAATGGCCAGGAGTTGCCCGCGGCGCTGTCCGGCGATCACAAGAGCCCGTGGCTCGACCCCATCGTGAACGCGCCGTCCGACTACGTGAACCCCGGGTCGAACGCGGCGATCTACATCGCCTACCCGGCGAACATGGCCACCTACGAGGACGCGGTCAACACCGGTGTGGCCAACACCGAGCGTGTGATGACCGAGATCTCCAAGGCCTGCCCGGACACCAAGTACTCGATCGTCGGCTACAGCGAGGGCGCCGATGTCGTGCGCCGCGTGGCCATGAAGATCGGCAATCAGGAAGCCGGCGCCGACGGTAAGTACGGCATCGTGAATCCGGACGACGTGGTCGGCGTGGTCATTCTCGCCGACGCCGGGCGCAAGGAGGGCGATTGCACCTTCCTCGGTGCGAAGGATCCGTGCAGCAACCCGGACAACTTCGACCAGAAGTATCAGAACGGCTCCAACACCGCCGGCGGCGCGGGCGCGCTGCCCGGGACCAGCGGTGACTTCGGCAAGCTCAACGGCCGGATCGCCTCGTTCTGCTCGGACGGCGACCTCACCTGCGCCGCACCCAAGAACATCTCGCTGCTGACCCTCGCGGTCAATGTCGGCCGCCAGGTCAACGCCGATCAGCTCGAGCGCGAGGGCCTGACCCCGGCGACCGGTATGGACGTCGCGATGGTGCTCGGCGACATCGCCCTCAAGGCGTTCGCGGACATCCAGTCCCAGCCGAACTGGATGGCGAGCAACGAGACCTTCCTGTCGGTGCTGCTGCGGGTGTCGGACCCGAACTACACCCCCGGTGAGAAGCGCCCCGTCGCCGCGGCGGATGCCATTGCCGCCGAGAGCATGTCGCCGCTGGCGTACCTGCCGCAGAAGGTCTTCAACGAGATCATCGGCCTGATCACGACGAACCAGAACACGATCCCCGTGATCATGAGCGACCCGTACAACCTGACCCTGGGCCCGAACCACTCCGGCCATCACTTCGATTATTGGAAGGACGCGAACGCCGCGAACGGCAAGCCCCTGACCTCGGCCGAGTACGCGGCGGCCTGGCTGACCGAGCTCGCCAAGAAGGCCCAGGCCGGCGATCTGGACGTGACCACCACGCCCAAGACCACCACGAAGGCCGTGGAGAAGGCCGGCCTGGCCGCGGATCCCGCCGCGCCCCAGACCACGAAGTCGACCACAACCACCACCACGACGACCACGACGACGGATGCCAAGGCCGACGCCAAGGCCCCCGCGACGACGACGGACCCGTCCACGACGTCCGGGTCGACGACCGTGGATCCGACGACCGTTGCTCCCACGACGGTGAAACCGGCCGATCCGGCCCCCACGACCGTGGAGGCCGCGAAGCCGACAACGACGGCTCCGACCACGACCACGACGGTGGCTCCGACCACGACATCCCCGTCGAACTGATCCCGGTCTCCACCGCGGCCCCGTCGAATCCGACGGGGCCGCAGTGCGTTTCAGGATGGGTCGGCTCCGGTTCCGGGCGCCGTCCTCGGGGCGAGATGAGCGCGGGTGCTGGTACCTTTTGCTGCAGGCTGCGAGGGCGTACCGCCGTGGGTCAGTTCGCGAAGAACCCCAGCCTCGGCGACGGGACGACCTCGCTGTAGTGCGAAGCGTCCCCCTTCAGCACTTCGCTGTGGGCTCCGTCGACGGAGACCGGGAGGTCGCCTGCGAGGGTGATGCGGTGGAGCTTGCGTGGCTGGTCGCCGAAGTCGGCTATGCCGTAGTGCTGGGTGGCGCGGTTGTCCCAGATCGCGACGTCGCCGAGGGTCCAGTTCCAGCGGAAAGTGTTCTCCAGTTTGGTGATTCGGGCCTGCAGGAGTTGGTAGAGGGTGCGGAACTCCGGGGTCGTCAGGCCGCGGAAGCTCTTCGCGAAATGGCCCAGGAGGAGGGAGCGTTCGCCAGTTTCGGGGTGGACGCGCACCACGGGGTGTTCGGTCTGGAACTCGGTGCTGGTGAACACGTCGTACTGTTTGCCGATGTTGGAGCCGCCGGACTGGTCGACATAGTCGTACAGGTTGCTGTGGGTGGCCCACAGGTGTTCGGTCAGCGTGCGCAGCGGCGCGGGTAGTTGCTCGTAGGCGGCGACCGTCGATGCCCAGGTGGTGGCTCCGCCGTAGGTGGGAAGGATGACGGCGCGCAGGATCGAGGCCTTGGGGACGCGGTCGACGAAGGTGACGTCGGTGTGCCAGGTGTTCGCCGCGCCGTCGATCGGCAGCACCCGGGCGCCGGGTGCGGCGAGGGTCGGATGAGGTTCGGTCGGTGTGCCGAGCAGCTGCGCGAACTCGTGGTGCGATTCGTCATCGAGATGCTGCTGATCGGTGAAGACGACGACCTTGTTGATCGCCAGGGCGAGCCGGATCGCTTCGACCTGCTCGGCGGGCACGTCGCCCCCGAGTCGCACGCCGCCGATCCGCGCGCCGATGTGCTCGCCGAGCTTCTCGACCGTGATGCCGGCGTCGCGGAAGATCCCGGCGGCCTCGGCCGCGCGATCCGCCCGGGTGTCCGGATGTGCCAATGTCATTGTCTGTACTCCGTATCCGTGACCGGTGGCGGGACTATTCGCCGAGCAGGAAGTTGCCGATGTACTCGCGGACGCTGTCGCTGCTGGGCGGATGGAAGCTCCCCGCCCGGACGTCTCGGTACAGCCGCTCCAGCTCGTTGCGGCGGTGGATCGACCCGCCGCCGCCGATCTCCAGCGCGAGATCCACCACGGTGCGCGCGGTTCTGGTGCCGTTCTCCTTCACGGCGAACAACGCCAGCAGCAGCCGGTCGCCGAGATCGTCACCGCGAGCGAGCACCTCGGTGATGTGATCGAGGTGGGCGGTCGCGGCTTCCAGCGCCAACTCGGCGTCGGCCGCGTGATACCGCACGAACGGCTTCCCGGCCACGGGCTTGCCGCCCAGGCTCAGCACGTTGCGGGTCCGCGCCGACTCGAGGGCGACATCGACTGCGCGGCGGCCGATTCCGAGGTACACGTTCACCAGCGCCGGGATCGCCCAGGGCAGGATCGAGGAGATGAACGGACCCGGGTTCTCGCCGCGCTCGTAGCTCTCGACCACATGCTCCTGCGCCACGAACACATCGGTGAGCACCGTGTCGTGGCTGGCGGTCGCCCGCACCCCGAGGGTGTCCCAGGTTTCGACGGTGCGCACACCCGGGCTGGTGCGCGGTACGAACGCGTGCAGGATGCGCGGGTGCTCGGGATCGCTGTCGTCGCGGGCGTGGATGCCCAGCCAGTCCCAGGCCGGCGACAGCGAGGTGAAGATCTTGTGCCCGTTGATCAGGTAGCCGCCCTCGACCGGCACCGCACCGGTGGTGGAATCGTCGATGGCCAGGTCGTTACCGCGCTCTCCGTGACCGGCGGCGATGACCTTGCCCGCCGCGACCTCGCGCGCGAGCCAGTCCAGGGACGTGTCACCGGCGGCGATCCGGTCGGCCAGCGGGCCGGTCCAGTACAGGTGCATGTTCACACCGAGTGCGGTGGCCGGCGCCCAGTACGCGAGCGCGCGCTGGGCGCGGTTGAATTCGGGGAGACTCCACCCGAGCCCGCCGTGGCTGACCGGGATCGCCGCCCGCAGGTATCCGATGTCCCGCAGTTCGTCGAGGTCCTCGGTGAAGAAGCGGTTGTCGCGATCGTATTCGGGGGCGCGCTGGTGAAATCGGTGCAGCAGCGCTTCGGGCAGGACCCCGGGCGTCAGCACCTCGGTGACCGGTGCATCGGTGGTCTCTACGGCGAGATCTGTCATGGGACAACTACTTTCGGAGTGTGGAGATGGGGATTGGCACGCGCGGGATTCGGCTCACGCGACCCCGCGCAACCCGCTCCCGGAGATCGCGCGGTAATGCGCGGTGATGGCCTCGACCGCGATGTTCTCGATGTGGTCCTCGAGTCCGCGCCGGGTGACCAGGCGGACATCGATCGCCCCGACCTCGGGTAGTTCGCCGACCGGGAGGAGATCGCACGGCCCGGAGGACAGACACGGCAGCAGAGCGACGCCCAGACCCGCCTTCGCCGCGGCGAGCAAGCCGTCGAGGTTGCCCGATTCGGCGGTGACCGAGACCTCGTAGCCGCGCTCGCCGAGCGCCTGGACGGCGCGACGGCGCAGGCCGCAGGGTTCGGCGAAGGCGACCAGCGAGATCGGCCCCGGCGCCGGCGGCAATTGCCAGTTCGGCCCGGCGAACCACCTCAGGTCCAAGACGCCCACCTCGGTGCCGACCGGCTCGGCGGTGTTGCCGCCCAGCACGACCACCAGATCCAGCACACCTTTGACGACCGCGTCGGTCAACGCGGTGGATCGGTCGATCCGAAAGTGCAGTCCCGCTTCGGGATACGTGGTGCGCAGGACGCCGAGCAGGTCGGGCAGCAGGCCGTCGGCCGCGTGCTCGGTAGAACCGATATTGATCTGCGGGCGGGGTGCTTCGGCGAACCGGGCCAGGACCTGGTCCTGCGCGGCGAGCAGCCGCCGGGCCTCGGTCACGAGCCGCTCGCCCTCGGGGGTGAAACGTGAAGTGCGGCCGTTTTTTTCGACGAGCACGCACTTGAGCCTCCGCTCCAGCATCCGGATGTGCTGGCTGACGGTGGGCTGGCTCAGGTGTAACGCGTCCGCCGCGCGCCGGAAGCCGCCGGTGTCGGCGATGGTCACAAGTGTGCGCAAATGCAGCAAATCCAGCGGATCAGGCATACCGTACAGTCACCTTCGGGTTGGTCGACGCTGAATCACCATCTAACCGGAGAGCGAATCGCATTACCGCCCTTTGAATCTCCGAGATTGCAAATCAATTGCAAGGATGGTTTCGTAATCCCTGAACGCGACTGTGGCAATTGATCGGATTCATGGATCGATCGATATCGGATATGCCGATCGAGAGCTGAAACATATTGGTGCACAGTGGGTTACATCGATCCACAGGTGATGTGACCTGTGCCACCTCCGGTTGTTGGTTCGCGAATAGGACTCGCACAATAACTTCCACGCGGAGCTTTCGGGCGGGGGTAGTAACCGAATTCTTCTCCGGATCAAAAGGAGATCTGATCTAGTGAACGATTTTCGGCGCGAGGGAATCGCGAGTGCGGTCGCGATCGTGGGCGTTTCCTGCCGGCTTCCCGGTGCGAACAATCCCGGTGAATTCTGGAATCTCCTGAAAACGGCGGGAAATTCCGTCGGAGTGCCCGCGGCATCGCGTGCGGCCGCCGGCGGCGAGGTGGCGGGCCTGGTCGGCGGCTTCCTCGCGCAGGTGGACCGCTTCGACGCCGCCTTCTTCGGTATTTCCCCGGCAGAGGCACGTCTGATGGACCCGCAGCAGCGGCTATTGCTCGAATTGGCTTGGGAGGCAGCCGAAGACGCGAACATTCCGATCACCGCGCTACAGGGCTCCGCCACCGGCGTCTTCGCCGCCGCGATGGCCGCGGACTATGCCGTACTGGCGCAGGCCGGCGGGACCGAGGCGATTTCACGGCACACCCTCACCGGCCAGAGTCGCGGTGCGCTCGCGAACCGGCTCTCCTATGTTTTCGGCCTGCGCGGGGCCAGTCTCACCGTCGACTCCGGCCAGTCTTCCGGCCTGGCCGCGGTTCACCTGGCTTGCGCGAGTCTGCATGCGGGCGAAACGGATTCGGCGTTCGTCGCTGCGGTGAACCTGAACCTGACGCGCGACGGCGCGCTCACCGCCGAGAGATTCGGCGGTGTGTCCGCGACCGGTCGCGCGTCGGTGTTCGATGCCGATCGCGACGGCTATGTGCGCGGGGAGGGCGCGGTAGCGCTGCTGCTCAAACCACTGGATCGCGCTGTCGCGGAACAGGATCGAATCCATGCGGTGATCCGCGCGACCGCCGTGGCCAATGACGGCGGCGGGCAATCGTTCACCGTGCCCACCGTCGCCGGGCAGTCCGCGGTCATCGGCCGAGCCCTCGAACGAGCCGGCATAGCCCCCGGAGACGTGCAGTACGTGGAACTGCACGGCACCGGAACACGCGCCGGGGATCCGATCGAGGCGGCGGCGCTGGCCGAGACCATCGGCCGCACCCGCGCGGCTGCCGACCCACTGCTGGTCGGATCGGTCAAGTCCAGCATCGGGCACCTCGAGGGCGCGGCGGGGCTCGCCGGACTGTTGAAGACGGTGCTGAGCCTGCGCCATCGCGAACTGCCCGCGACGCTCGGGCATGACAAGCCCGATCCCGCACTGCGGCTCGAAGAATCGAACCTGCGGGTGGTAACCGGCGGACGTGCCTGGCCGCATCCGGAGCGCAGTCTGGTGGCGGGGGTCAGCTCGTTCGGGATGGGTGGGACCAACGCCCACGTGATCGTCGAGCAGGCGCCCGCCGGAGCCGATGGCCGGCGGGAGCGAGACGGCGGAGAGCGAACGGTAGACGATTCGGTCGCGTCTGCGAAAGCGGTTGTGCCGGTAGTTGTCTCGGCCCGCTCGGTCGCGGCGTTGCGCGCGCAGGGCGAGAGCCTTGCCGACTTCGTCGCCGCCCACGCTCCCGGTATCTCGTCGCTGGCCTCGGGCCTGCTCCGTGGTCGGGTCGCATTCGGCACTCGCGCTGTCGTTCTGGCTGCGGATCATGACGGTCTGCTGGCCGGTCTGCGAGCCCTGTCGCAGGGGCGCACGATCGCGGGTCTGGTCACGGGATCCGGTGCGCGCGGCAGCGTGGGCGTGGTGTTCGGCGGCCAGGGCAGCCAGCGTGCGGGAGCAGGAGCGCAACTGTACGACCTCTTCCCGGTGTTCCGCGCCTCCTTCGACGAGTCCGTGGCCCTGCTCGATCGGTATCTGGGTGCGGCGGTGGATTTCTCGGTGCGCGAGGTGGCCTTCGGCGCACCGGGTACCGAAGGGCTGATCGACCGGACGATCTACACGCAGCCGGTGATCTTCGCGGTCGAGGTCGCGCTGTACCGGTTGCTCGAATCGTGGGGGATCGAGGTCGCGGCCGTGGCGGGGCATTCGATCGGCGGTGTGGTGGCCGCGCATGTGGCCGGTGCGGTCTCCCTCGCGGACGCGGCGCGGCTGGTCGCGGCGCGCGGCACCCTGATGGGTGCACTGCCCTCCGGCGGCGCGATGGTGGCGGTCGAGGCGAGCGAGCCGGAGGTCCGGTCCGCGATCGAGACCGCCGGTCTGTCGCGAACGGTGGCGGTCGCGGCGGTGAACGGCCCGCTGGCGGTGGTGATCTCGGGCTCGGACGAGGAGGTCGCGACCGTGGCCGCCACGCTCTCCGCGTCCGGTCGGCGGGTCAAGCGGCTGACGGTGTCGCACGCCTTCCACTCCGAAGCCATGGATCCCGTGCTCGCCGAGTTCGAAGCGGTGGTCGAGGAATTGACCTGGACCGCGCCCGAACTCACCCTCGTCTCCGATGCGACCGGCAGGCGGGTCGCGGCAGCCGAGGAGCTCGGACCGGCCTACTGGTCCCGGCACCTGCGCGGTACCGTCCGCTTCGCCGACGCGGTGCGCACCCTGCGGGACGCGGGCGTCGGCACCTTCCTCGAGCTCGGCGCGGATGCCGTGCTCACCCCGATGGTGACGGCCACCCTGACCGATGCCGCCGAGACCGTCGCCGCCGCGTCCCTGCGTTCGGGTCGCGACGAGGTGACCGGCCTGCTGACCGCCGCGGCCGTCGTCCACACCAACGGCAACCGGGTCGATTGGACCGCGCTGGTGGCACCCGCGACCCACATCGACCTACCCACCTATCCCTTTCAGCGGGAACGGTTCTGGCTGGACGTGCCGGCGGACCGCGCCCCGCGGGCGGCGGACCTGCCATCGGGCGGTGCTCAGCAGGATGTGCCACTCGAGCGCGAGCCGATCGTGGCCGCCTCGAAGTCGACGCCCATCGCAGTCACCGTGCGCGAGGCGACCGCTACGGTGCTCGGCCACACCGATCCGCAGCGGCTCGACACCACGAGCACCTACCGGGACCTGGGCCTGGACTCGCTCGGCGCGCAAGAACTGGCGACCCTGCTGACGCGTGAGCTCGACCTCGCGGTGACGCCGACCGTGGTGTACGACTACCCGACCCCCGGCGCGCTCGCGGCGCACCTGGCCGACCGGCTGCGCGGGCGATCGGCCCCGGACCCGGGCATCGCCGATGCTGCGAATCCGGCAGGCGCCGTGGTTGTCTCGGACGACCCGGACGATGCCGCCGAGCCCGTCGCCATCGTCGCGGTGAGCGGGCGATTCCCCGGCGGGCACGGATCCCCCGAAGCGCTCTGGGACCTGCTGGTGACCGGTGGCGAGGCCATCGGAGACCTGCCCGGCGATCGCGGCTGGGATCTCGGCGCGCTGTCCGGCATTCTCGGCGGGGACGGTTCCCGTGGCGGATTCCTGGGCGAGGCAGCCGAGTTCGACGCGGAGTTCTTCGGCATCTCGCCGCGCGAAGCCGTCGCGATGGACCCGCAACAGCGGCTGGTCCTGGAATCGGTCTGGGAGCTGTTCGAGCGCGCGGGCATCGTCGCGGACTCCCTGCGCGGCACGCGCACCGCCGTGTACCTGGGTGCGAGCCCATCGGAATACGGTCCGCGCCTGCACGAGATGAGCGGCGCGGCAACTGGATTCGGCCTCACCGGTACCTCGCCGAGCGTCCTTTCGGGTCGCGTCGCCTACACGTTCGGCCTGGCCGGACCCGCACTGACCGTGGATACGGCGTGCTCCTCGTCGCTGGTGGCCCTGCACCTGGCCGTGCGCGCCCTGCGGGCGGGAGAGATCGATCTCGCGGTCGCAGGTGGCGTGACGGTGATGGCCGGTCCGGGCATGTTCACCGAATTCGCGAGACAGGGCGGCCTGGCCGCGGACGGCCGGTGCAAGGCGTTCGGGGCCGCCGCCGACGGGACCGGCTGGTCCGAAGCGGTGAGTGTGCTGCTGGTGGAACGGCTGTCGGACGCCCGCAGACTCGGGCACGAGGTGCTGGCCGTGGTGCGCGGCAGCGCCGTGAACCAGGACGGGGCATCCAACGGCTTGACCGCGCCCAATGGCCCGGCGCAGCGGCAGGTGATCCGGGCGGCGCTGGCGGATGCGCGTCTGGCTCCCGCCGACGTCGATCTGATCGAGGCGCACGGTACCGGCACCGCCCTCGGTGACCCGATCGAGGCGCAGGCCCTCCAGGAGACCTACGGACGGCATCGGGCCGACCCGGTCTGGCTCGGTTCGCTGAAGTCCAATATCGGTCATACCCAGGCCGCCGCGGGAACCGCCGGTGTCGCGAAGATCGTTCTGGCACTGCGCAACGAGCTGATTCCCGCGACGCTGCACGCCGAGCCGGCGTCCCCGTTCGTCGACTGGCAGGCCGGAACGTTGCGGCCCGTGCTCGAGGCGCAACCGTGGCCGCGTGCCGCGCGGCCTCGAAGGGCGGCCGTGTCGTCGTTCGGGATCAGTGGCACCAACGCCCACGTGATCATCGAAGAGGCACCCGCTCCGCGGGCTGTCGCGACGAACGAGCAGCCGAATCCATCGGCGGCCGATGCTGTTCCCGAGGACGGGGCTCCGGACGGGGTCCTGCCGTTCGTTCTATCGGGGCGGACTCCGGCCGCCCTGCGGGCACAGGCGAATCGGCTCGCCGTTCACCTGTCGGGATCGACGCGGCTCGAGACCGCCGCGGTGGCGTCCACGCTGATTCGGCACCGAGCCGGGTTCGCGGCGCGCGCGGTGGTGCTCGCCGAGGACGACGCGGCGCTGCGATCGGGTGTGCGGGCGCTGGCGGATGACCTCGACGCGGTGCACGTCGTCACCGGGCCGGGGTCCTCGCCCGGTGCGGTGGGGGTGGTGTTCGGCGGACAGGGTAGTCAGCGGGCCGGTGCGGGACGGCAACTGGCCGCGCGGTTCCCGGTCTTCCGCCACGCGTTCGAGGCCGCGGTGGAGTTGCTGGACCGGTATCTCGGTGCGGCGGTGCGGTTCTCGGTGCGCGAGGTGGCGTTCGGCGCACCCGGCACCGACGGGCTCATCGATCGGACCATCTATACCCAATCGGTCGTGTTCGCGGTGGAGGTCGCGCTCTACCGGCTGTGGGAGTCCTGGGGTGTGCCCGTGGCGGCGGTGGCCGGGCATTCGATCGGCGGCGTGGTCGCCGCGCACGTGGCGGGCGTGCTGTCCCTCGACGACGCGGCCCGGCTGGTCGCCGCCCGTGCCCGGCTGATGGACGGATTGCCGGCCGGTGGCGCGATGGTGGCGGTCGAGGCCGCCGAGGCCGAGGTGCTCGCCGCGATCGGCGCCGCCGGCGCGACGGAAACGGTGGCGGTCGCCGCGGTGAACGGTGAACGCGCGGTCGTCATCTCGGGTCCGGAGGATTCGGTGTCGACGGTTGCTGGGGACCTGACCGCGGGCGGTCGACGGGTGAAGCGGCTGGCCGTGTCCCACGCGTTCCATTCCGCCGCGATGGATTCCGTGCTCGACGAGTTTCGCGACGTGGTGTCCGAGCTGACCTTCGCCGACGTCACCGGTCCGCGCATCGTGTCCGATCACACCGGCCGCGAAGTGACCGGCGCCGAGCTCGCCGAGCCCTCGTACTGGGTCCGGCACCTGCGCGGCACGGTGCGCTTCGCGGACGCCGCACGCACCCTGGCCGCCGAAGGCATCGGGCTCGTGGTGGAGCTGGGTGCGGACTCCGTACTGGCGGCGGCGCTGTCGAGCGTGCTCGACGATGTCACCGTGGTCTCGGCCCTGCGCCGCGACCGGGACGAGGTCGCCGGCGTGCTGAGCGCCGCGGCCACCGTGTTCACCCACGGTCACCCCGTGGACTGGTCGGCGATCGTGCCCGACCACGGCCGGGCCGCCCTGCCCACCTACGCCTTCCAGCGTGAGCGCTACTGGGTGGACACACCGGGCGGCGCGGGCGACCACGTGCCCGGCGAATGGATCCATCACACCCGGTGGTCGCGATTCACTCCCGGCAACGCGACACCCGAGCACGAGACGACCTGGGTACTGGTGGGCCCGGACAACGGCGCCGCCGGCGGGTGGTCCCGAGCTCTGCGCGCTGCGCTCGGCGCCGCACATGTCACCGAACTGCGCGTGAACCCTTCGACCGCAACGAGATCCGAGCTGGACGTGGCACTGGCCGACGTGCCGGGCGAGGCCCTGAGCGTGGTGTCGTTGCTGCCCCTGGCCGCACGCGCCACGGGATCGGCGTTCGATCTCGATCTCGCCGCCGCGACCGCGATCCTGACCCGGTCCGCGGCCGCCGCGGCGCGAGTCACCGCGTTCGCGACGCTGACCGCCGCGGCGGTTGCCTCCGATGAGTTCGACGAGCTGCCGTTTCGCGATGGGGACGGAGTCGATCCCGAGCCGTCCGGAGCGTGGCACGCGGGTTTCGTCACCGCAGCGGCGACAGAAGGCGGCCTCGGTGCGGGCACCGTCATCGACGTACCGGCGGAACCGAGCACCGATGCCCTCGCGCGGATCGTCGCAGCACTGCTGAATCCCGGCGGTGAGCGCGAATTCGCCGTACGGGATGACGGAACCTGGGTGAAGCGCGTGCGACCGGGCACCCTGCGGGCCACGGGACGCTGGCGCCCGGCCGGCACCGTCCTGATTACCGGCGGCACCGGTGCGCTGGGTGCGCACGTCGCGCGACGCCTCGCCCGCAACGGGGCGACCGATCTGCTGCTGGTCAGCAGACGCGGACCACAGGCCCCCGGCGCGGCCGAGTTGATCGCCGAATTGTCCGCCGCCGGAGCCCATCCGGTGGTTGTCGCCTGCGATGTCGGCGACCGGGCCGCAGTGGCTGCCCTGCTCGCGAGCATTCCGGCCGACCGCCCGCTCACCGATGTGGTGCATACCGCCGCCGTACTCGACGACGTGTTGGTCCACGGCCTGGACCGGAAACGCCTCGAACGCGTACACCGGGCCAAAGTGGGTGCGGCGCTGCACCTGCACGAGCTGACCCGCGATATCGAACTGTCCTCCTTCGTGCTGTTCTCCTCGGTCACCGCTACCGTTCCGGCCGCGGGACAGGCGAACTACGCGCCGGGCAACGCGGTGCTCGGCGCGCTGGCGGCCCATCGCCGCCGGGCCGGGCTGCCCGCCACCGCCATCGGGTGGGGGCATTGGGCGGGCGCGGGGATCGCCGGTTCGGCGGCAGGACAGCTGCGCCGGAGCGGACTGCGGCCGATGAATCCCGCGCAGGCCCTCACCGCACTCGAGCGCGCGGTCATCGGTGGCGAGCAGGAGGTGATCGTCGCCGATATCGATTGGGCGGCAGCCGATCCGATGCACGCCCGGCTACTCGCCGAGGTGCTGTCGTCGGCCGAACCCGCGATCGCCGCCGAGCCCGCACACGAGTTCGCGGCCCTCGATGACGCCGAGCGCCACCGTCGCGTCCACGCGCTGGTTCGCCAGGAGGCGGCCGCCGCGCTGGGGCACGCCGATCCGCACGCGGTCGACGACGATCGAGGACTGCGCGATCAGGGATTCACCTCGCTGTCCTCGGTGGAATTGCGCAACCGGCTGCGCCGGCGCACCGGTCTGGACCTGCCCGCCACCGTGGTCTTCGACCATCCGACCGTCACCGCCCTGACCGCGTTCATCGCCGGCGAATTCGCTCCGGCACGACCGCCGCGAGTGGACGTCCTGCTCGGCGACCTCGAGCGCGTGGCAGCGGGATTGGCGGCTACCGATCTGTCCGCCGCCGATCGGGCCGTCGCGCTCGAGCGACTCCGGCGCCTGCTCGGTGAATCCGACGCGGGCGCAACCGAATCCGATACCACCCCGGCCCTGCCGGACTCCGCGACGGACGCCGATCTCATCGATTTCATCGGCTCCGCCCTCGGCATCTCCTGACCTGCCCGCGAATAGTGAAAGGCACCGCTGTGAACGCTGTTGACGACGCCACCGGCGACGACAAGATCCGGCACCTGCTGCGCCGGGTGAGCGAGGAACTGTACAAGACCCGGCAGCAATTGCAGGAGGTCACCGCCGCCCAGCAGGAGCCGATCGCGATCGTCGCGCTCGGCTGCCGATTCCCGGGCGGGGCCGACACCCCGGAACGGTTCTGGGACCTGCTCAGCGCCGGTCGGGACGCCCTGTCCGAGTTTCCGGACGATCGCGGCTGGGACCTGGCCAACCTGTACCACGCGGACCCCGATCATCCCGGCACGGCCTACACCCGGCACGGTGGATTCCTCGACGGCGCAGCGGATTTCGATCCCGACTTCTTCGGGATCTCCCGGCGCGAGGCGCTGGCGATGGATCCGCAGCAGCGGCTGTTGCTGCACACGACGTGGGAGGCGTTCGAACGCGCGGGCATCGATCCGCGGTCGCTGCGCGGCAGCCGCACCGGGGTATACGTCGGCACCAACGGCCAGGACTACGTGACCGGCAGTGGCAGCGTGCCGGCCACTGTGGAGGGCTACCTGGTCACCGGCACCGCGGCCAGCGTGCTGTCCGGTCGCATCGCCTACACCCTGGGTTTCGAGGGACCCGCGCTCACCGTCGACACCGCGTGCTCGTCCTCCCTGGTCGCCCTGCACCTGGCGGTGCGGGCGTTGCGGGCGGGCGAGGTGGATTTCGCCGTCGCGGGCGGTGCGACGATCATGTCCACCCCGGCAATCTTCGTCGAGTTCTCCCGGCAGCGCGGGCTGTCCGTCGACGGCCGCTGCAAGGCGTTCGCCGACGGCGCGGACGGCACCGGCTGGGGTGAGGGCGCGGGCGTGCTACTGGTGGAACGTCTGTCGGACGCCCGGCGGCTGGGTCACGAGGTGCTGGCGGTGATCCGGGGCAGCGCGGTGAACCAGGACGGCGCGTCCAACGGGTTGACCGCGCCCAACGGCCCCGCCCAGCAACAGGTGATTCGGGAGGCGCTGGCCGATGCCGGGGTGAGCGCCGCCGAAGTGGACGCGGTCGAAGCGCACGGCACCGGCACCGAACTCGGCGACCCGATCGAGGCGCAGGCCCTGCTGGCAACCTACGGCCGCCACCGCGCGGAACCGCTGCTGCTCGGCGCGGTGAAGTCCAATATCGGCCACACCCAAGCCGCGGCGGGCGTGGCCGGTGTGATCAAGATGGTGCTGGCGCTACGCCACGGGACGCTGCCCGCGACCCTGCACGCGGAAAAGCCGTCCACCCTTGTCGATTGGACCGCCGGACAGGTCGAATTGGTGACCCGGTCGCGGCCGTGGAGTTCCGGCGGCAGGCCGCTGCGCGCGGGCGTCTCGGCCTTCGGGGTGTCCGGCACGAACGCCCACGTGATCCTCGAGCAGGCCACCGACCCCGAGCCGGCTCCCGAATCACCGGGCGCGCCACCTGTCGATTCCGCAGCGGGGGAGCCGGAGTCGTCGGGGCAGGTGCTGCCGTTCCTGGTCTCGGGGACCTCGGACGCTGCTCTGTACGCGCAAGCCGACGCGCTCGTGCGCCACCTCGCCGGCGTCGGTGACGCGGACCTGGAGTCCCTGTCGTCAGCCTTGATTCGTGATCGCGTCACCTTCGGGGCGCGGGCGGTGGTCACGGCCGCCGATCGTGACCAGCTGATCGCGGCGTTGTCGGGGCTGGCCGAGGGGACACCCGGGGCCGGAGTGACGGTGGGTGCGGCCGCCAAGGGCACGGTGGGCGTGGTCTTCGGCGGGCAGGGCAGTCAGCGCGCGGGGGTGGGAAAGCTTCTCTACCAGAGGTTTCCCGCCTTTCGAGAGTCCTTCGACGCGACGGTGGCGCTGCTGGACGAGCACCTCGGCGCGGCGGTGCGATTCCCGATTCGGGAGGTGGCCTTCGGCGCGCCGGGCACGGCCGGACTGATCGACGACACCACCTACACCCAGCCGGTGATCTTCGCCGTCGAGGTGGCGTTGTTCCGGTTGCTGGAATCGTGGGGCATCGAGATCGCCACGGTCGCAGGGCATTCCATCGGCGGGGTCGTGGCCGCGCACGTGGCGGGCGCACTGTCGCTGGCCGACGCGACCCGCCTGGTCGCCGCGCGTGGCCGGTTGATGGGCGCGCTGCCCCGAGGCGGCGCGATGGTCGCCGTCGAAGCGGCGGAGGACGAGATCCGGGCGGCGATCGAGCAGGCGGGCGCGGGCGCGACGGTGTCGGTCGCGGCCGTGAACGGCCCGCGCGCGGTGGTGATCTCCGGCGCCGAGCAGGCGGTGCTCGCGGTGTCGGCGGAACTGTCCGGCCGGGGCAGACGGGTCAAACGGCTCGTGGTGTCACACGCCTTCCATTCCGCGGCAATGGATCCCGTGCTGGCGGAGTTCGCCGAGGTGGTGTCCGCGCTGACCATTCCCGAATCCCTGGAGCGCACGCTCGTCTCGGATCTCACCGGTGCGGCGATCACCGCCGCCGAACTGTCCGACCCGGCGTACTGGGTGCGGCATCTGCGCGGCACCGTGCGCTTCGCGGACGTGGTCGCCGCGCTGCGGGCCGGAGGTGTCGGGGTGATCCTCGAGCTCGGCGCGGACGCGGTGCTCACGCCGATGGTGTCCGCCGTCCTGGCCGAGAGCCCCGACCCCGCGGTCGCGGTCGCGGCCGTCCGGAACGGGCGCGACGAGATCGCCACGGTGCTGGCCGCGGCCGCGGCCGTGCACGCCAACGGTCATACGGTCGATTGGACCGCGATCGTGCCGCCGCGGCGACGAACCGCACTGCCGACCTACGCATTCCGGTACGAGCGATTCTGGGCGACCACCACCGCGGCCACCGAGCCGGGCCGCGGCGAGCATCCCCTGCTCGCCACCACCGTCCGCCTCGCCTCCGGCGCGGGCGTTGTCGCGACCGGACGGCTGTCCGTCGCGGATCAGCCCTGGCTGGCCGAACACGTCGTCGCCGGGCGGATCTATGTGCCGGGGACCGCGCTCGCGGAGCTGGCAGTGCACGTAGCGGACGCGGTGGGTGTCGACGCGGTCGACGAACTCGTGATCGAGACGCCGCTGGTGCTGACCACCGAGTCCGGTGTCGAGGTCCAGGTCAGCGCGCACCGGGTCGACGAGCATCACGTCGTGGAGATCCACTCGCGCCCCCCTGCCGACCCGACCGCACCGTGGATCCGGCACGCGGCCGGCCGGCTCGATCGCTCCCGGGCGAGGGCCGTTGCGGCGGTGCCGGATTCGTGGCCGCCCGCGGGCGCCGAACCCGTCGAGCTCATCGACGCCTACTCCCGGCTGTCGGCCACGGGCTTGGACTACGGTCCCAGCTTCCAGGGGGTGCGCGCCCTCTGGCGGCGTGGGCAGACCCGTTACGCGGAGATCGCCCTGCCGGAATCCGGGCTCGCGGACCCGACCGGCTACGTGGTGCACCCCGCGCTGTTCGACGCCGCCCTGCACCCGGTCGCGCTCACCACCGAGGAACCTGCCGCACCGCGCATTCCGTTCGTGTGGAACGGATTCCGGGCGCATTCGGCCGGAGCCACGACGTTGCGAGTGAGCTTCACCGTCACCACCGACGGGTTGAGCGACCTGCTCGCCACCGATCCCGCCGGTGCACCGGTGTTCTCGGTCGAGAACCTCGTGCTGCGCGCCGCCCGGCCCGAGCACGCTCCGGCACAGGAGGGCCTGTACGAGACGGCATGGGTGGAATACGCACTGCCGACCGCGACATCGACCGGCGAACACCGGGTCTGGGATTCCATCGACCTCGATGCTCCCGTACACGCGGCCTTGGCGCTGCTGCGCGAGCCGGCCGAGCACGCGCGGATCCTGCTCACCCACAACGCCATTGCCGTCACCGCCGATGACCGCCCGGATTCCGCTACCGCCCCGATCTGGGGCCTGGCCCGGGTGGCCGCCACCGAGCGCGCCGGAACGATCACGGTGATCGACACCGATGACGCGGCCGAGTCCCGGAACATCCTGCCCCGCGCGCTGGCCGCCGCCGAGGCAGAACCGCAACTCGCGTTGCGCGCGGGCCGCGCGTACGTGCCCCGTTTGGTCCACGCGGGCACGGCCGCCGAGACCCGATCGGTGCGGGAGGGCATCGCGGCGGAACCCCGGCCGGCGCAGGAAGCCGCCGAGCCACGCACGTGGGACCCCGAGGGCACCGTGCTGATAACCGGCGGCACGGGTGGTCTGGGTGCGCTGTTGGCCCGGCATCTGGTGCGGCGCCACGGAGTTCGGCACCTGATTCTGGCCAGCCGGCGGGGAGCCGGCGCGCCCGGAGCTTCGGAGCTGGCAGCCGAGCTGCGCGGTCTGGGCGCACGGGTGCTGGTGGTCTCGGCCGATCTCGGCGATCGTGAGACCGTCGCCCGTGTGCTGGCGGCGGTGACCCCGGCGCATCCGCTCACCGCCGTGGTGCACGCGGCCGGAATCGTCGACGACGGAGTGCTCGACACCGTGACCGACGAGCGATTCGACGCGGTACTCGCACCGAAACTGGTGGCGGCACAGCTACTCGACGAGCTGACCCGCGACCTCGGGCTGTCCGCGTTCGTGCTGTATTCCTCGGTCGCCGGGCTGCTGGGCACCGCCGGGCAGGCCGCCTACGCGGCCGCCAACACCGGACTGGACGCCCTGGCGGCCCGCAGGTACGCGGACGGGCTGCCCGCCGTCTCGCTGGCCTGGGGTCTGTGGTCCGAATCGAGTGGCGTGACAGCGCATCTCACGGACGCGGACCGGGCTCGACTGGCCCGCCAGGGCGTGCGCGCGCTATCGGCCGAGCACGGACTCGACCTGTTCGACGCCGCCGTCTTCCACCGCGATACACCGCTGCTGGCCCCCGCGCCCCTGGACCTGTCGGCGTTCGAGCGGCCCGGTGCCACCGTGCCCCCGCTCCTGCGCGGATTGGTGCGGACCCGGCGCCGCCGCGTGGAATCGCCCGTCCGCGAGCCGGAGTCGGGCTTGGCCGCCCAGCTGCGGGGGCGGCTGGCCGAGGAACAGCGGGCGCTGCTGGTGGATGTGGTGCGCCGCGAAGCCGCCGTGGCGCTCGATCATCCGGACCCCGTCGGAATCCGGGGCGACCGCGCCCTGACCGAACTCGGCCTGGACTCGCTCACCGCGGTGGAACTGCGCAACCGCCTCGCGACCGCGACCGGATTGCGGCTGCCCGCCACCCTCACATTCGATCACCCGACCCCGCAGGCCATCGCCGAACTCCTGCACACGCGGCTGATCGGCACGGTCGAGACCGGCTCCACCGCCCGCACGGCGGACGCCGCCGACACCGATCCGATCGTCATCGTAGGAATGGCCCTGCGCCTGCCCGGCGGTATCGAGACTCCCGACGCGCTGTGGCGACTGCTCGACACCGGCGGGGACGCCATCTCCGAATTCCCGGCCGATCGTGGCTGGGATCTGGATTCGCTCTACGACGCCGATCCCGAGCGCGCCGGCACCTCCTACACCAGGCACGGCGGATTCCTGGTGGACGCCGCCGATTTCGACGCGGGACTGTTCGGCATCTCGCCGCGCGAAGCGCTGGCCACCGATCCGCAGCAGCGACTACTGCTCGAAACCAGCTGGGAGGCCCTGGAGCGCGCCGGCATCGATCCGACCTCGTTGCGCGGCAGCCGAACCGGAGTATTCGCGGGCACCATGTATCACGACTACGCACCGCACATTCAGGACGCGCCCGCCGATCTGGAGGGCTACCTGGTCAACGGCAGCGCGGGCAGCATCGCCAGCGGTCGCATCGCGTACACCTTCGGTTTCGAGGGGCCCGCGCTGAGCGTCGACACGGCCTGCTCGTCCTCGCTGGTAGCGCTGCATCTGGCGGCGCAGTCGCTGCGGTCGGGGGAGAGCGACCTGGCCCTGGCGGGCGGTGTGGCGATCATGGCCAGCCCGGCCACCTTCGTGGAGTTCTCCCGCCAGCGCGCACTGGCCGCCGACGGCCGCTGCAAGGCGTTCGCGGCCGCCGCCGACGGGACCGGCTGGGCCGAGGGCGTCAGCATGCTGGTGCTCGAAAGGCTCTCCGACGCCAGGCGATCCGGCCACCCGGTGCTGGCGGTGGTGCGCGGGTCGGCGGTCAACCAGGACGGCGCGTCGAGCGGTCTCACCGCGCCCAACGGTCCCGCGCAGCAGCGGGTGATCCGCCGGGCGCTGGCCAACGCGGGCTTGACCGCGAGCGAGGTCGACGTGGTGGAGGCCCACGGGACCGGCACCAGGCTGGGCGATCCGATCGAAGCCGAGGCGATCATCGCGACCTACGGCGCCGAACACGCCCCGGACCGGCCACTGTGGCTGGGATCGCTGAAGTCGAACGTCGGCCACACCCAGGCCGCTGCCGGTGGGGCCGGGATCATCAAGATGATTCTGGCACTGCGCAATCGACGGCTGCCGCGGACGCTGCACATCGACGAGCCCACACCGCACGTGGACTGGGCGGCCGGCACGGTACGCCTGCTGACCGAGGCCAGGCCGTGGGAGCCGCGGACCGTGCCGCGCCGGGCGGGCATCTCCTCGTTCGGAGTGAGCGGCACCAACGCCCACGTCATCATCGAAGAGCCGGCAGCACTGGAACTCGGCACCGTTGCGGGGGATATCCCGAAGCACGCCACGGCTGTATCGAGCGCCGACGCGGACGATTCGGTGCGGACCGGTGCGGCGTCGCCGACCGAATCAGCGACAGCGGATTCGGCGGCCCCGGTGGTGTGGGCGCTGTCCGGGCACGATGCCGCCGCTCTGCGCGGGCAGGCGGTCGCGCTGGCGACCTATCTGCGGGCCCGGCCCGAACTCGCCGACGCGGATGTCGCACGCACACTGTGGGATGCCCGCGCCGCGCTCGCCGAGCGGGCACTGATCGTGGGGGATGGGGCAGAGCTGCGCGGAGGGCTGGAGGCGCTGGCCTCCGGGGCGGCGCTGCCCGCCCACGTGGTCACCGGTACCGCCGACGTGACCGGGCGGACCGTGTTCGTGTTCCCCGGTCAGGGTGGCCAGTGGCCGGGTATGGCCGCCGAGTTGTACCGCACCACGCCGCGTTTCGCGCACCGGCTGGAGGAGTGCGCGCGAGCGCTGACGCCGTTCGTCGACTGGCCGGTGCTCGAGGTCCTGCTCGGGCGGGCCGAGATCGACACCGACCGGGTCGACGTGGTCCAACCCGCACTGTGGGCGATCATGGTCGCGCTCGCGGAGGTGTGGATCGCGCACGGCGTCCGCCCGGACGCGGTGGTGGGCCATTCGCAGGGGGAGATCGCCGCCGCGGTGGTTGCCGGTGCGCTCTCGCTCGAGGACGGTGCGCGAGTGGTCGCGTTGCGCAGCAAAGCGATTGCCGCTCATGCCGGACACGGCGCGATGGCGGCGGTCTCGTTGTCCGCGGCGGCCGCCGCGGAACTGGTGGCCGAGTACGACGGCCGAATCTCGCTGGCCGTGGTGAACTCACCGACCTCGGTGGTGCTCTCCGGAGCGGTGGCGGCCGTCGAGGAGGTCCTGGCCCGGCTGGACGCGCAGGGTGTGCGCAACCGGCGAGTGGCGGTCGACTACGCCTCGCACTCCGCGCAGATGTACGACCTGCGGGCGACCCTGCACACCGAACTCGCCCCGGTCAGCCCGGTCGCCGCGACCATTCCCGTGCTGTCGACGGTATCGGCGGACTGGCTCGACGGACCGGAGCTCACGGGGGAGTACTGGTTCGAGAACATCAGCGGCACGGTGCGATTCGAGGAGGCGACCCGGTTGCTGCTGGCGGGCGGGTACCGGGCCTTCGTCGAGATCGGACCGCACCCGGTGCTGTCCTCGGTCCTCGAGGAGACCATTGCCGAGGTGGGCACCCCCGCCACGGTCGTGGTGGGCACCCTGCGCCGCGACGAAGGCGGCCCGCAGCGCATCGCGCTCTCGGTGGCCACGGCGGTCAGCCGGGGCCTGGCTGTCGACGCCGAGACGCTGCTGCACGGGCACGGACACCGAATCGAGCTGCCCACCTACGCTTTCCAGCGCAGCAGGTACTGGATCGACGCGGACCGCTCGGCGTCGCGCCGGGGTGACCGGCCCGCGCCGGCCTCGAGCGACATCGTCGAAACGACGAGTTCCGTCGTCCTGGATCGGTTCTCCGGTCTCGATGAGACCGAGCGGCGTGGCGCGGTGCTCGAACTGGTGCGGGCGGAGACCGCGGCCGTGCTCAAACACGGCGGTGCCGACGATGTTCCGGCCACTCGCGCCTTCCGCGAACTGGGCCTGGACTCGCTGACCGCGGTGGATCTGCGCAACCGGTTGCGCACCGCGACCGGACTCGCGCTGCCCGCCACGCTCATCTTCGATCATCCGGCTCCCGCGGCCGTCGCGGAGTACATCGCCACCGCCCTGCCCCGCGCGGGCAGCGCCGACCGCGGCCCGATCGATGCCGATGACGCGCTGCGCGCCCTCGAGGAACTACTGATCGGCGGCGGCACCGGCACCGAATCGGTCGCCGAGCGACTGCGTTCGCTCGCCGATCGCCTCGCCGCACCCGGAGCCGAGGTCGACCTCGACTCCGCCTCCGACGACGAACTATTCGACCTGGTAGACAGGAACTGACCGCGATGGCCACCGAAGCCAAACTCCGTGAATACCTCAAGCGTTCCATCGCCAAGGAACAGCGCCTGCAACAGCGCCTCGACGAGATCGAGGCCCGCACCCGCGAACCGATCGCCATCGTGAGCACGGCCTGCCTGCTGCCCGGCGGGATCGCCTCGCCCGAACAGCTGTGGGAGCTGGTGGCGGGCGGCGGCGACGCGGTCGGCCCCTTCCCCGCCGACCGTGGCTGGGATCTGGAGGCGCTCTACGATCCGGACCCGGACGTGCCCGGCACCTCCTACGCCCGGCACGGCGGATTCCTCACCGGTGCGGGCGAATTCGATCCCGAGTTCTTCGGCATCTCGCACCGCGAGGCGCTCTCGATGGACCCGCAGCAACGATTGCTGCTCCGGGTCACCTGGGAGGCGTTCGAACGCGCGGGCCTGGACCCGCACGCGTTCAAGGGCAGCCGCACCGGTGTGTACGCCGGACTCGCCGGGCACGACTACGGTTCGCGCCTGGACCCCGTCCCCGAGGAGCTCGAGGGTTACCTCGCTATCAACAATCTCGGCAGCGTGGTCTCGGGCCGGATCGCCTACACCTTCGGTTTCGCCGGCCCCGCGGTCACCGTCGACACGGCATGCTCGTCGTCGCTGGTGGCGTTGCACCTCGCGGTGCGGGCGCTGCGGGCGGGGGAGGTCGATTTCGCGGTCGCGGGCGGCGCGTCGGTGATGTCCACTCCGATCGGGTTCACCGAGTTCTCCCGCCAGCGCGGACTGGCCGCGGACGGGCGCTGCAAGGCGTTCTCCGACGACGCCGACGGCACCGGCTGGTCCGAGGGCGTGGGAATCGTTCTACTGGAACGGCTTTCGGAAGCTCGCCGCAACGGCCATCAGGTGCTGGCGGTGGTCCGCGGCAGTGCGATCAACCAGGACGGCGCCTCCAACGGCCTGACCGCACCCAACGGGCCGGCCCAGCAGCGCGTGATCCGCGAGGCGCTCGCCGACGCCGGGCTCGGCGTGGGCGACGTCGACGCCGTCGAGGCACACGGCACCGGCACGGTGCTCGGGGATCCCATCGAGGCCCAGGCCATCCTGGCGACCTACGGCTCACGCACCGGCGGTGAACCGCTGTTGCTCGGCTCCCTGAAGTCCAACATCGGGCACGCCCAGGCCGCGGCGGGTGTCGCGGGTGTGATCAAACTCGTCGAGGCCCTCCGCCACGGCCACCTGCCCGAAACCCTGCATCTGGGAACGCCGTCCACACTCGTGGATTGGGATGCGGGCCGCGTCGAACTTCTCTCGCAGGCACGCGACTGGCCCGATACCGGCCGAGCCAGGCGCGCGGGCGTCTCCGCCTTCGGCGTCTCGGGCACCAACGCACACGTCATCGTCGAACAGGCCGTCGACGAGCCGCTCGAAGGCGCGACCGGATCGCCGGCCGCGCCGCCACTGCCGTTCGTGGTATCGGGCAGGGGCGCGGACGGCTTGCGCGCGCAGGCCGCACGGCTCGCCGAGTTCGTTTCGGGGACCACGGCCGAACCGGCCTCGATTGCCTCGGCGCTGGTAAGGGACCGGGTCGCGCACGACACCCGTGCGGTCGTCGTCGCGGCAGGGCGAGGGGAGCTGACGGCCGCCTTGGAAGCCCTGGCGCGGGGGCACGCGACATCCACGGCGGCGCTCACCACGGCCGCCACCGGTGGAGTCGGTGTCGTCTTCGCCGGGCAGGGTAGCCAGCGCGCCGGGGCGGGAGCCGCCCTGTACGAACGGTTTCCGGTGTTCGCGGCGGCCTTCGACGCGGCAGCCGACGCGCTGGACCGCTATCTCGGTGCGGCCGTGCAGCATTCGGTGCGCGACGTCGCCTTCGGCGCGGCGGGAACCGAGGGTCTCATCGATTCGACCCTCTACACCCAGCCGGTGATCTTCGCTTTCGAGACCGCCCTGTATCGGCTGGTGGTGTCCTGGGGTGTCGAGATTCGCACTGTCGCGGGGCATTCCATCGGCGGGATCGTGGCCGCGCACGCGGCGGGGGTGCTCTCGCTCGGGGATGCCGCGCGGCTCGTCGCGACCCGCGCGCGATTGATGGGGGCCCTACCCGCGGGTGGGGCGATGATCGCGATCGAGGCCACCGAGGCAGAGGTGCGTGCGGTCATCGACGCGGTGGCCGCCCGGGCGAGCAGCGTCGCGCACGCCGGAGACGGCGCCGCTGTGGCGCTGGAGGACTCGCCGCGGGTGTCGATCGCCGCGGTGAACGGGCCCGACGCGGTGGTCGTGTCCGGGGTCGAGGACGCGGTGGTGGCGGTCGCCGCCGAACTCACCGGATCGGGGCGGCGGGTGAAGCGGCTGGCGGTCTCGCACGCGTTCCACTCACCGCTGATGGAACCCGTGCTCGACGAATTCGCCAGTGTGGTGGCCGAACTGGACTTCGCCGAACCCGACGGGGTCACGCTGATATCGGACAGCACCGGCGCGGTCGCCGGTCGCGACGAGCTGGCCGAGCCCGACTACTGGGTCCGGCATCTGCGCGGTACGGTGCGATTCGCCGACGCGGTGCGCACGGCACGCGCCCAGGGCGTGGGAGTCTTCCTAGAGATCGGGGCCGATTCGGTACTCGCACCGCTGATCTCGGCAACCCTGACCGAGGACGATAACGAGGTCGCGGTGACGGCGCTGGTGCGCCGGGGCCGGCCCGAGGTCGCCACCGTACTGACCGCCGCCGGGGTCGTCCACGCGCACGGCCATCGGGTCGACTGGGCCGAGATCGTTCCCCGGGCTCCCCGTATCACCCTGCCCACCTATGCCTTTCAGCAGCAGATCTTCTGGGCCGAACCCGTCGCCGGGACTCGTACCGGCCGAGCGGCCGGAGCGGCGGCCCTGGACCATCCGCTACTGTCGGCGGTGATCACGGCCGCCGAAGGCGATCGACTGTTGCTCACCGGGCAATTGTCGTTGCGCACTCATCCGTGGCTGGCCGACCACGCGGTCCTGGGCACGGTGATCGTGCCCGGCACCGCGCTACTCGACCTGGTGGCCCGAGCGGGTGAGGAAGCCACGCTGCCCTCGATCGAGGAACTGATCGTGGAATCCCCGCTGGTACTGGGCGATTCCGCCGTCGACCTCCAGGTCGCGGTGAGCGCGAACGGGGACGGCACCTCCGCCGTCACGATCCACTCCCGGCCGCTCGGCGGCGCCGCCGATGCCTGGACCAGGCACGCGACCGCCGTGATCGGTCCGGAAAACCTCGCGAGCACAGCGGATCTCGGCGTCTGGCCGCCACCGGGAGCCGCGCCCGTCGATGTGACCGGCATCTATCCCACGCTCTTGGCGACGGGCCTCGCCTACGGTCCCGCCTTCCAGGGACTGCGCCGCGCCTGGGAGCGCGACGACGAGCTCTTCGTCGAAGTGGAACTGCCCGAAACGGCCGGCACCCGGCCCGAGGGCTTCGCCGTGCACCCGGCCCTGCTCGACGCGGCGGTCCATCTCCCCGCCCTGCGAGCGTTGGCCGACGTACCTCCCGGGCAGAACCGCCTGCCCTTCGCCTGGACCGGGGTCAGGATATTCGCCGCCGGTGCGGCGGCACTGCGGGTGCGCATCGCATCGACCGGCCCCGACACGGTCGCCATCGACGCCGCCGACCCGTCCGGAGCACCGGTCCTGAGTATCGACAGCCTGGTGGCACGCCGCGTATCCACCGCGCAATTGCGCTCGTCCCGTGCGGAATTGCGCGACACCCTGTTCGAGGTCGTCTGGACCGACAGCGCCGCCACCGCCGGCCCGGCGCACTGGCTGGTCCTCGACGGCGGCACCGATTCGCGGCCGGTGCTCGACGCCTTGCGCGCGAGCGGCCACCGCGCCGAAGCCGACGGCGAGGGTATCGACGGCGGTCTCGCCCGAAGCGGTTCTGTCGGAGGCGGTCTCGGCGATGGCCGACTTCCCGCGGCCGGTCCCGGCGACATCCAGACCGGTGAGAACAGCCCCGCCGGCGGCAAGCCCGCGGGAGACGACGCCGCCGATGGTCCGGCCGGTGGACGACGCCACCCGATCACCGACGCGGCGACGGTGGGAAGTAATTCTGCCGCCGACGCCGCGATAGTCGCTGTTGCCGACGTCGATGCGTTGCTACCGGTGCTACAGCGCTGGCTCGCCGATCCCGCAACCGGCACGGTGCCGCTGGTCGTGCTCACGCGCGGTGCGGTCGCCCTCGGGGAAACCGAAGTGCCTGACTCGGCCGCCGCCGCGGTGTGGGGGCTGGTCAGGTCGGTGCAGGCCGAGCATCCGGATCGGTTGCTGCTCAGCGATATCGATGACGCGCCGGAGTCCTGGTTCGCGCTCGCCGCGGCCGTGCACGCGGCGGGCGACGGCGACACTCAGACCGCGGTGCGGGCCGGGCGGGTCTCGGTACCCCGGCTGCGGCGCTGGGATCCGCCCGCCGCCGAGGAGATCTCGAGCTGGGACACCACGGGCACCACGCTGATAACCGGTGGCCTCGGCGGACTCGGCGCCGAGGTGGCACGCCACCTGGTGTTCACACACGGGGTTCGGTCGCTGGTGCTGGCCGGTCGCCGGGGCGCGGCCACCGAGGGCGCGGCGGAACTGGCCGCGGAACTCGAATCCACCGGTGCCGCGGTCACTCTCGCGGCTCTCGATGTGACCGATGACGCCGCGCTGCGCGAGGTTCTGGCGGACATCCCGGGAGACCGGCCGCTGACCACCGTCATCCATGCCGCCGGCCTGGTCGACGATGGGCTGTTCGACACCCTCACCCCCGAACGAATCGCCGCCGTCGCCGCGCCCAAGAGCGGCGGCGCCCACAGCCTGGACGCACTGACCCGCACACTCCCCACCGTGTCCCGATTCGTGCTCTTCTCCTCGGTGTCGGCACAACTCGGCGGTCCGGGCCAAGCTGCCTACACCGCCGCGAACGCCGAACTCGATGCCATTGCCGCACAGCGGCGTGCACTCGGACTACCGGCGGTCTCCATCTCCTGGGGCCTGTGGGAACGCGCGAGCGGCACGACGGCGGCGCTCTCGGCCACCGACCGTGCGCGCATAGCCAGAAACGGGCTGCGAGCCCTGCCGACGGCGACCGCGCTGGCACTGCTCGACGCGGCCGCGGCAGTTCCCGCCGGGTCCGCGGCGGCCACCTCCGCGCAAGCGACCGCTGACGACCTCGTCGCGGGGACAGACGGTCGAGGGGAGGCAGTCGTGCACAACCCCGCCGTGGTCATCGCGGCCGGATTCGATGGGCGGGCACTGGCTCGGCGGACCGATGCGCTGCCGCCGGTGCTGCGGTCGCTGGTGCCGGTGCGGCGGCGTACCGCGGCCGGAAACGCGGATTCCGGATCGGTGCTGCGCACGATCGCGGCATTGGACGGGGTGGCCCGAGAGCGTGCCCTGCTCGATCTGGTGCGCGCCGAAGTCGGTGTGGCGCTGGCTCATCCGTCTCCCGATACCATCGCCGGTGACCGGGCGTTGATCGAACTGGGGCTGGATTCGCTCAGCGCCGTCGAGTTGCGCAACGGGTTGGGGCGGGTGACCGGGCTGCGCCTGCCCGCGACCCTCACCTTCGACTATCCGACGCCGCAGGCCATCGCCGAGTTCCTCGGCGGGCAGGTCGGGGATTCTCCGGAACCGGCCGCGGCGGTCGGCGCCGCGAGCGCGGGCCTGTCCGCGATCCACCGTCGAATGCACGACGCCGGAAAGCACTTCGAGGCCGCGCAGTTGCTCGTTGCCGCGTCGCACGCGCGCACCACGTTCGGCGTGGACGAGCGCGCACGGCACGCGCTGGCTCCGATCCGGCTCGCACAGGGGCCGGGAGAGACAGTGGTGGTGGCGTTCCCTGCGGTGAGCGCGATCTCCGGTCCGCACGAATACTCGCGCGTGGCACAGGAATTGCGCGGTGAACGCGATGTGTACGTGGTGCCCGCGCCGGGCTTCACCGCGGGTAGCGATGACCTGCCCGATTCGGTCGACACCCTGGTACGGCTGGGCGTGGAGGCGCTCGTCGAGGCGGTCGGTGATCGTCCGTTCGTGGTGCTGGGCCGTTCCATGGGCGGCTGTGTCGCGCACGCGGTCACCGCCGCCCTGGAATCGGAGGGTCACGCGCCACGCGGGCTGCTGCTCGTGGACAGCTATCCGGTCGAGGCGGCGCTGGAACCCGGCATGGAATGGTGGACCGGGGCCATGATCGGCGGCATGCTCGCGCGCGTCGATCGCTTCGATATGGCGGTGCAGGACGAGCGGCTCACCGCCATGGGCACCTACAACCGGCTGTTCCTGGACTGGCGCGCCACCCCGGTGCGCACGCCGATCCACCTGTTGCGCTCGGATACTCCGCTGCCCGGCACCCGCACCGATGGGCCCCGGGACTGGCGGGCCTTCTGGCCCGTACCGCACGGCACCGCCGATATTCCCGGCGACCACTTCACGGTGCTCGAGGAGGACGCGGTCACGACCGCGCAGGCCCTGCGCACGTGGATCGATACCCTGGAAAGCGCGTAACGATCGAACGACGAAGCCCGGCACGGAAATCCGTGCCGGGCTTCGGTGTTCTCGAACTCAGCGGGCGAGCTGGGCGATGATGCCGTACCGATCCGGCAGCACCCCGTATTCGACGATGCGGCCGTCCTGGAAGCGGATGGTGCTGATGCTGACCCCGGTGAACCGGCGGCCCGCGCCCCGGTCCGGCACACCGAAGATCTCACCGCGCTGAATGCCGTCGATCGTCCAGTACACGACCACCCGGTCGGCCTCGGCGATCAGATCGTCGACCGTGGCGGTGACGCCTTCGACATTCTCACGCAGCCAGGTGATGTGCTCGACGAATCCGGACCGGCCCTTGATGTTCCCGGCCGGGACCGCGGTGTCGCGGCCGTCCTCGGCGATGATCTCGTCGAGCACCTCGAGCTTGCCCTGCGACACCACTTCATCGTAGAACCGCCGGGCGACGGCCTTGTTGGCCTCGATGGCAGAGATCGTGGTCATCCTGTGCTCCTTCGTACGGTTGTCGAACTATCGGATCGAAAGGGGTTCAGAAGCCCTGACCGGGCAGCGGCAGAATGCCGAGGTTGGCATCAAGCCCGCCGTCCACGACGAGGGTGGTGCCGGTGATGTAGCCGGCCGCGGGCGAAGCCAGGAACCAGATGGCCTCGGCCTGCTCTACGGGTTCAGCAAAGCGGCCCAGAGGAATCCGCCGCTCGATGACGGCCAGCAGCGTGGGGTCCTGATGCACATTGGCGGTGATGCCGGTGCGGGTCAGACCCGGCGCGAGCGCGTTGATCCGCACCCCCTGCGCGGCGTAGTCGATCGCGAAGGCGCGCACCAGGTTGATCAGTGCGCCCTTGGACGCGTTGTAGGCCCAGTTGCCCGGATCCCCGCGCAGGCCCGCCACCGAGGCGGTGAAGATCGCCGACCCGCCGCTCACGCGCAGCGCCGGAATCGCCGCTCGCAGACCGTGAATCGGCCCGCGCAGGTTGACACCGAAGATGCGGTCGGCCGCATCGACCGCCCCGGGCGTCTCGAGCGGGGGAGTACCACCGGTTCCGGCATTAAGGACCAGGGTGTCGATGCGGCCGAACCGATCCAGGGCGACGCGCACCGCGGCCACGTTCACGGCTTCGGTGGAGACGTCACCGCTCAGGGGCACCGGATTCCCGGACAGCTCGGCCAGGCCGCGCTCGTCCACGTCCACGGCGACCACCCGGTATCCGCGCTCGGCGAACAGTTCCGCGGTGGCGCGGCCGATACCGGACGCGGCGCCGGTGACGATCGCGACCCGCGGGTCATCGGTCGATGTCATGCGATTCCTTTCGAGAGTGAATGTTCGGGCGTCGAGAGTGCGAGTTCAGGTGCCGCGGCCGGGACCGGTGGCCGCGGGACGGCCGCGAGCAGTTGCCGGGTGTAGGCGTGCTGCGGATTCGCGAAAACCGCTGCCGTATCACCCATCTCGACAATGTGGCCGTCGTGGATGATCGCCACCCGCCGGCAGAGCCTGCGCACCACCGCCAGATCATGGGAGATGAGCAGCAGCGCGGCTCCGCTGTCGCGCCGGACCCGGTCGAACAGGTCCAGAATCTGGGCCTGGATGGTGATGTCGAGTGCGGAGACCGGTTCATCGGCCACGATCAGCTCCGGTGCGGCGGCCAGGGCTCGTGCTATGGCCACCCGCTGGCGCTGTCCGCCGGACAACCGTGCGGGACGGGCATCGCGCAGCCCGGCCGAGAGCCCGACGTCGGCGAGCAGTTCGCCGACGCGTTCGGCGCGCGCGGCCCGAGACCAGGTCCGCGGCAGGGCCTCGCCGATGATCGTCGCGACCGAATGCCGGGGATCGAAGGCGCTCGCGGGATCCTGGTCTATGAGCTGGACCCGATGCCGGTGCGGCCGCCGGTCGCGCTCGCGCAGCCGCGACCAGGGTGCGCCGTCGAGCAGCACCTCACCGCTGTCGGGTGACAGATGTGCGAGGGCCAAACGGGCCAATGTGCTCTTGCCCGAACCGGATTCGCCGACCACGCCCAAGGCTTGCCCGGGGTGCAGCGTGAACGATGCCGGTTCCAGACCCACGGTACGACCGCCGGCGGGCAGTCGATAGTGCTTGCTCGCCGCCCGGAACTCCAGTAGCGGCACAGCGTCCACCGCCGCTGCCTTGTCGGGCGGGCCGGACACCACTTCGACCGGTGCCGTAGCCAGGCCCGGGCGCAGACAGCGCACCGTGCGCCCATCGGCCAGCGGGACGGGTTCGGGCAGGCCGGTACGGCAGTCGTCGCCGGCGAGGGGACAGCGCGGCGCGAACGGGCATCCGGTCTCGGCCGGGTCGGCCCAACGCGGTGCGGTCGATGCCAGCATCGGCCCGTCCAGTCGTGGTGCGGCGGAGAGCAGTTCGGCGGTATACGGATGCGCGGGCGCACCCAGCACCACCTCGGCCGGTCCCTGCTCGACGACGACCCCGGCATACATGACCGCGACCGTGTCCGCCGACTCGGCGACCACCGCCAGATCGTGGCTGATCAGAACTATCGCCGTGCCGGCCGCCCGCAGTTCCGACAGCAGAGCCAGAATCTGTTGCTGTACAACGACATCCAGCGCGGTCGTGGGTTCGTCGGCGATCAGTAGCTCCGGCCCGGCCGCCAGTGCCGACGCGATCAGCGCGCGCTGGCGCAGGCCCCCGGACAGCTCGTGCGGATACTGCCGCCAGCGTCGCTCGGGATCGCCGATGCCCGCGCGCCGCAGCAGCCCGAACACCAGGTCGTCGAGGTCGTCGGCGGTGGCGAGCCGGTGGATCTCGAGCGGCTCGGCGACCTCGTAGCCGATCCGGCGTAGCGGATCCAGGGAGGTCAGCGCGTCCTGGAGCACGAAACCCACACGGCGGCCCCGGATTCGCCGCCAGCGCGCGCTGTTCGCGTCGCGCAGGTCGTCCGTGCCGAGGGTCAGTTCGCGGGCACGCACCCGCGCGTCGGCTCCGGCCAGCCCGACCAGGGCCCGCGCGGTCACGCTCTTACCGGACCCGGATTCGCCGACCAGCGCCACACATCGGCCCCGGTCGACCTCCAGATCGACCGACCGCACCGCGACGGTGCGGCCGAAGGCCACCGACAAATCTCGCACCGACAGCAGCCGTTCGCTCATCGAGTGACTCCGTCCACGCGTTCGCGCAGGGCGCGACCGGCCACACTGATCGACATCACGGTGACGGTGATCGCCAGCCCGGGGAACAGCGCCAGGGTCCACGCGGCGGACAGATAGTTCCGGGACTGCGCGAGCATCGCGCCCCACTCCGGCACCGCGGTGTCGGGCCCCAGCCCGAGGAAACTCAGCGACGAGCCGATGATGATCGCGGTTCCGATATTGATCACCACCAGCACACTCAGCGGCAGCAGGACATTGGGCACGATGTGGCGCCACGTCACCCGCCACGGCGCGATGCCCAGATCCAGTGCCGCACGCACATAGGCCAATCGGCGTACCTCATGGGTGCGGATCCGCACGAGCCGGGTGAAACCCGGTGTCAGCGCGATGGTGATGGCCAGCACCACGTTGCCGGTTCCCGGGCCCAGCACCGCCACCACCAGCAGCGCCATCAGAATGGTCGGAAAGGCCAGCAGCACGTCGGCGAGCCGCATCCCGACCTGATCGGCCACCGGGCCGCCCAGCGCCGAGCCCAGTCCCCAGAGCGTCCCCGCGACGGTCGCGAGCAGCGTGGACCCGACCCCGACGAGCAGCGAGGCCCGCGCGCCGTACACCACACGCGCGTACTCGTCGCGGCCCAGCCAGTCGGTGCCGAAAAGATGCGTGCCGCTCGGTGATTGCAGGGCGATGCCGGGATCGATGGACTCCGGCGAACCGGCCAGCAACTGCGGTGCGATGACCGCGACAGCGGCCAGCGCCAGCACCGTCGCGGCGACCAATCGGCCGGGTCGTGGCAGGGAATGCCGGTCCCGCAAGCGAATCGGCTTCGCCCGCCCTGCCGGCGCGGCTGTGGTCATCGGGTCACCTCGTGAATTCGGGGGCCGCCCAGGTGATAGTGCCGAGCCGCTGCTATCGAGATCGGTGCGGTCATCGCGCCACCTCCCGAATGCGGGGATCCACCAGTCGGTACAGCTGGTCCAGCGCTATCGAGATCAGCGCGAACGCCGCCGCGGTGAGCACCACCGTGCCGGTCACCACCGGGTAGTCGCGGCCGCGGACCGCGCTCACCAGCAATTGGCCCAGGCCCCGGCGCGCGAAGACGGTTTCCACCACGACCACACCGCCGAGCAGGTTGCCCAGCATCCAGCCCGAGAGGGTCAGCACCGGGGCGGACGCGTGCCGCAGCGCGTGCCGGATCCGCACCCGGAACTCGCTCGCTCCCCGTGCTCGCACGGTGACCGCGAACGGCTGCTCCAGCGCGTGCTCCAGCCCGTCCCGGGTGACCTGTGACAGCACCCCGGCCACGGCCACGGCGAGGGTGAGCCACGGCAGTACCAGTCCGCGCAGGCCGGTCTCCCCGACCACCGGGAACACCTGCCAATGGAACGAGAACAGCGCCAGCAGGACGAAACCCACCCAGTAGGTGGGCATGGACAGCGCGGTGAACTCGACCGCGCGCGCCGCCGCCCGCGAACGGGGTCGCTGTGCGGTGAGGACCGCGACGGCGATCGATATCGCCAGGCCGAGAACCAGCCCGCCGACGGCGAGTTCGACCGTGGGCCACAGCTGTTCGGCGATGAGCGTGCGCACCGGTCGATGCTGCTGGTAGGAGGTGCCGAGATCGCCGTGCGCCAGGCGGCCGAGGAATCGGGCGTACTGCACATGGATCGGCGAGTCCAGTCCGTACTCGGCCCGGATCTGCGCCAGCACCTGCGGCGAGCTGGTCGCCGCCACGCCGCCCGCGATGGCGCGCGCCGGGTCTCCTGGAATAGCTTGCAGCCCAGCGAAAGTCAGCGTGGCCGCGGCCCAGATCACGAACACCGCGAGCACGAGGCGGCCGAGCAGCCACCGCAGCGGCTCGGGTAGCCGCCGCAGGAGCGCGGGCGGCCACCTCGGGGTCGCGGGCAACCGGTTCACGCCGCGAGCCAGGCGTCGTAGAACCGCGGATAGGTCTGCGCGTCGAAGGTCAGATCGCGCACCGACTTCGCGTATCCGGTCAGGCTCACCGGGGTGTAGACCGGAATGATGTACGCCTGCTTCAGCACCTCGTGCTGAACCGAGGAGTAGTTACCGGCGGCCTGCTTCGGATCGGTGGTGGCCGCGGCGCCGGTCACCCAGGAGTCGAGCTGCGGTGAATTGACCAGCGCCACATTGCCACCTGCCTTGGCGTAGGTGTTGGCGGAGAAGAACGCGAAGCGCAGCACATCCGGGGTGGGCCGGGCGAAGCTGACATCCACCAGGTCGTAGCCGCCGCCGATCAGATACTTCTCGACATAGGTACCGGTGTCGACGGTGGGCCGCTGGATGTCGATACCCACCGCGCGGGCCTGGGCCCGGATTCCATCGGCGACCACATCGCGCTGTTCACGGGTGCCGTCGGGCCAGTAGGGCCACACCAGGGACAGCCGTGCGCCGTCCTTGACTCGGAAGCCCTCGGAATCGGTGGTGTTCCACCCGGCCTGATCGAGCAGTCGCTTGGCATTGTCGGGGTCGTAGCGGGTGAGGTCGTCGCGGGCGGAGGCATCGTATCCGGCGGTCACTTTGCTGATCGCGTTGTCCGCCACCGGAAAGTGCCCGAAGTAGATGCTCTTCACCAGCTCGGCCACATCCACCGACGCCGTGAGCGCGCGGCGCACCACCGGATCCGCCAGCGGTCCGCGCGACTGGTTGAGGTACACGTTGTAGTTCAGACCCGGCGTCTCGTCCGAATGCAGCGTGAAGTCCTCGCGCTTGCCCAGATCGTCCGCCGAGACCGGCGGCACACCCCCGATGGCCTGCACCTGACCGCTGGTCAGCGCGCCGTACCGGGTGGCGTCCTCGTTGATGAACTGGAACACCAGTTTGCCCAGGTGCGCCGGGCCGGAATGCGTGCTGCCCGGGGCCGGCCAGCGGTAGGCGTCGAATCGGGTCAGCGTCTCGGCCTTGCCCTGCTCCCAGCTCTCGAAGGCGAAGGGCCCGGTGCCCACCGGGCGGTAGGCCGGATCGGCGAGCGCCTTGGGACTCTGGATACCCAGACTCGGGGTGGAGAGCGCCTGCAGGAACGGCGTGAAGGGCTGCTTCAGCACGACTTCCGCCGTGAGCGGATCGATGACCCGGGTCTCCTGATAGGCGCTGATCAACGACGCCGCGTACGCGGACTTGGTCTTCGGATCGACGATGTGATCCAGGCTGGCCCGCACCGCGTCCGCGGTGAACGGCGTGCCGTCGTGGAACGTCACCCCCTCGCGCAGCGCGAACCGGTAGGTCCGCCCGTCGGGCGAGATCGTCCACGAATCCGCCAGCCATGCACCGAAGGAATCCGGACCGGTCTGGGCCACCAGCGAATCGAAGATATTGCGATTGACCAGGCTGGTGACCGCGGTCGCCGCGACCGCCGGATCGAGTGAGACCTGCGTTCCCGCCACCGCGTACACCAGTGTGCCGTCCTTGGTGATCTGCCCGGCGTCCTCGGCGTCACTGCCGGACAGTCCGGCCACCACGGCCGCCGTGACGGCCACTACGGCCGCGACTCCCACGGCGATCCAGGTGTTGCGCCGCCGGCGCGAACGGATTCGGGGGCGTGCGGCCGGACGATCGGCCTCTTCATGAGTAGACATTTCACCCGTTCGTAGAAGTGTGATTTCGGCCGGAACCGACACCCCGCCGACCGATGAAAACTCAACCCGCCGAACGTATTCGGGTCAATCATTTGCGATCACGTGAATTCAATTCCTGCGATCGAATTCGGTTATCGACAGTGATCGGAACTTTCGATCGGACCGCGGCTCACGGGTGCGGATGAATCGGGTCCACCCAGTGCACGGTTTCGGGCGCTTCGACCGGCTCGATATCGAGATTCACCACCACCGCTTCGCTGTCGCTGCGGACCAGGACGCACTCCAGCGGTTCGTCGGTGCTGGCGTTGATCTCCTGATGTGGGACGTACGGCGGGACGAAGATGAAGTCGCCCGGTTCGGCCTCGGCGACGAACTCGAGCCGATCTCCCCAGCGCATGCGTGCGCGCCCGCGCACGACGTAGATGACGCTCTCCAGCGAACCGTGGTGATGCGCACCGGTTTTCGCGTCCGGGTGGATCGTGACGGTGCCTGCCCAGATGCGCTGGGCACCCACGCGCGCGGCATTGATCGCCGCGGCGCGGTCCATGCCCGGCGTCTGCGCGGTGTTGGGATCGAGCTCCCCGGATTTGACGACCCGGACCCCGTGTTCACGCCACTCGGATGCTTCGGGGTCCGAATTGTGTTGCTGCCCCGGTGTTGTCATGTTCTGCCTTCGCTCTCGGACGGGATGGTGATCGGCGATGGTACGCCCGCCCGCGCACGATGCGCAGACGTTGGGATTGCCCTGATTCCAAGGCTTCACCGTGCCCGCGGGGTCGGGTTTGCTCGCCTGCGGAGAGGAGTACGTGATGACCCTCGATCTACCGTTGTTTTCCGGAACCGTGCTGAGCGGGCAGCAGATCCCCGACACCTATCGCGTGGACAGATCCGGCTACGAGCCGCCGGGATCACCGGAGTTGGTGGTGGTCGCCGCGGAGGTCGACGATGTGCGCCGCGCGGTGACCTTCGCGGCCGAGCGGGGGCTGTCGGTGGTGGTCCGGGGCGGCGGCAGCGGGTTGGCCGGAGGCGCGAGCGCGGGGGCGGGCACGCTGGTCCTCGACGTCAGCGGACTGCGCCGAATTCTCGAGATATCGCCGGTCGATGAACTGGCGGTGGTGCAGGCGGGGGTGAGTGCGGCCACGCTCGACGCCGAGGCCGCGAAGCACGGTCTGCGATATGCGCCCGACCCGGCGAGCGTTGCCATCTCGACCATCGGGGGCAACATCGCCACGAACGCCGGCGGACTCCGGTGTGTCAAATACGGCGTGACCCGTGAGGCGGTGCTGGGACTCGGTGTCGTACTCGCCGACGGCACTCTCGTGCACACCGGGCGTCGCACCGCCAAAGGCGTTGCGGGACTCGATCTCACGAGCCTGTTCACCGGCTCGGAAGGCACCTTGGGCGTCATTGTCGAGGCCGTGGTGCGATTGCAGCCCGCTCCGATCGATACCGTCACCATCGCCGCGTACTTCGACGATGTCGACCAGGCGGCGGCCGCCGTGACCGACGTGCTCGCCGCGCGAGTGCGGCCCGCCATGCTCGAGCTGCTCGACGCGGCGTCGCTGCGCGAGGCGCAGGACCTGCTCGGTGTGCGTGGGGAGGCGGCGGGTGCGTTCATCGTGGCGCAGACCGACGGATTCGGTGCCCGCGCGGAAGCCGATCTGATAGTTGAGGTGTTGCGCCGGTACACCTCTCGAATCCGAGTGGGTAGTGATCCCGAGGCCGCCGGTGAACTTCTCACCATCCGCCGCGCGGCCCTGCCCGCCCTGGAACGGTACGGACGCGCGCTCATCGAGGACATCGCCGTGCCGCGCTCGCGGATCGCCGAGGCGGTGCGCCGCATCACCGCGATCGCCGCCGAACACGACAGCCGGATCCATACCTTCGGTCACGCGGGAGACGGGAATCTGCACCCGATAATCGTGGTACCCGATCACGATTCCGCGGCTCGCGCCCGGGCCGAGTCGGCCGCGGCGGAAATCTTCGCCGCGGCCTTGGAATTGGGCGGCACCATCACCGGTGAGCACGGTGTCGGCGTGCTCAAACGACAGTGGCTCGAACGGGAGCAGGGGGCGGATTCGCTCCGGGTGCAGCACGCCATCCGGCGAGCGCTGGATCCGGCGGGAATCTTCAACCCGGGAAAAGCCTATTGATCAAACCCGCCGACCAGGTCGGCGGGTTTCACGACCGCCTGGCCGGTGATATCGGAATGGTCGATCCGGTACTTCGGAAACCCTTTCGATCCACCGGATTCGAATGTGCACAACGTATTTCGACTATCGGTCATGATCGGCTATCCGAATCGAAATACCTGAAGAGAACTCTGGTTTCCGCGGATGCGGTCTCCCTAGCATGACGATTTATCGAGAATTGTTCGCCGAGAGGAATCCCATGACTGCCGATGCGGAATCGAACGCGGTACCGGGCACCGCGGCGACGGAGGTGGAGTTCATCAGCCTCACCCACGCCAACGCCGACATCGTCTCGTTCTGGGGAGAACCACTGGCGGACATCGCATCCCAGATCGCGCGGGTACACGCCATCGCCGCCGCGGCCGGGCGGGCCGACCGCCCGCGTATCTGGGTGACCTTCCGTCCCATCATCGACCGCACCGACGAGCTGGCATGGGCCAAGGCATACGACTATGCCGACCGCATCGCGGATACCTTCGAACGCGGCGCGTACCGCAAGGTGAGCGGGTCCGAACCACAGAACGTCGGCTCCCAGCGGGCACTGGAATTCGCTCGCCACCAAGAGATCTACGACCGCGCGCTGTGGACCAGGACCGCCGCGGTCACCAATGCCGCGGGTGCTTCCACGGCCCTGGTCGGCAGCCCGGAGACGGTGGCAGCCGCCATCCTGGACTACATCGACCTCGGCGCGAACCTGGTCTCCATCCGCGGGTACGACACCCTCAACGATGTCATCGATTACGGGCGCTACATCCTGCCGCTGGTCCGGCAGGAACTCGAACATCGTAGGCGAACCGGTAGACGCGGCACTTTGCAGGCCGAGCATCCGGGCGCGCTGGCTCCGACGAGCCGCTCGTGACCGCGACCACCGGTCCCGTGCTGACCGTCCCCGATACATCACCGGCCGCGCTGGCCGCTCTGACGGCGGAAATCGCTCCCACGGCAGCGAAATACGATCGCAGTGGCGATATTCCCGAGGCCGGCCTGCGCGCCGTGCAACGCGGCGGGTACCTCACCGCGACGGTGTCCGCACGCTACGGCGGACCTCAGCTCGATCACAGCGAAGTGGCTCGACTGCTGATCGCCACCGGCGGTAGCGCGCTCTCCTACCACCTGGTGTGGGTGGTGACCGACGAATGCGTGCATCCCCCACAGGAGGACGCCGCCGTGCTCGGCGCCGGGCGTTCGGTGCTACGGCCGGACGCGTAATACGCCACCACGGCACCACCTGTCGACACTTCGGGCCGCGCGCCCACAACCTACTTCGAGGAACAACCCAGCCATGACTATCACCACGCGGCTCGCGCGCAGTCCGCGCAAGGTCGGAAAGCTCGGTGCCGCGGCGTTCGCCGCGACACTGACCCTGCTCGTGAGCGCCTGCGGCGGCAGCGCCGACACCACCGGTGGGCCCTCGGGAGAAGGGCAGGAACCGGTGCGAGGCGGCACCCTGAACCTGGCGTTCTTTCCGGACAATGTGGCCTTCGCCTGCATCGACCCCTTCCAGACCTACTGGATCGAACACCGTTCGCTGATCCGCAATTTCGCCGATTCGCTCACCGACCAGAACCCGGATACCGGGGAGATCGTGCCGTGGCTGGCGACCGCGTGGCAGATCAGCCCCGACGGGCTCGACTACACCTTCACCCTGCGCGACGGGGTGACCTTCGCCGATGGCACACCGCTGGACGCCGCCGCGGTGAAGACCAATTTCGACGGATTCATCGAGCTCGCCCGCACCTCGAGCGGCACCGCGTTCGGCGCGAGCTACATCGGCGGACTCGAGTCGGCGCAGGTGATCGACCCCAAGACGGTCAAATTCCACTTCGGCAAGCCGAATTCGTCCTTCCTGCAGGCGACCGCGACCACCAACCTGGCGCTGCTGTCGCCGGCCTCGTTCCAGAAGACACCGCAGCAGCGCTGCCTCGGCGATGTCGTGGGATCCGGACAGTTCACCCTGGACAACTACACCCCCAACCAGGGAGTCACCCTGAGTCGCCGCACCGGCTACCGGTGGCCGTCGCCGTTGAACAAGAACCCGGGCGAGGCCTATCTGGACAAGGTGAAGGTCAGCTACGTCGCCGAAGACGGGGTGCGGACCGGCAACCTGGTCAGCGGACAGATCGACATCGCTTGGCCGCGCAATCCGTTCACCGTCGAGGACCGGACCTTGATCGGCCGATCCGGCGCGTATCTGCGGTCGCGCCCGCTCCCGGGCGTCTCCTACACGCTGTACCCGAACGTGTCCGAAGGCCGTCCACTGGCCGACGACCAGATCCGGCGGGCGCTCTATCACGCCATCGATCTGAAGACCTTCGCCGCGACCACCTTCGGAGCGGACTACCCGGTCGTCGGCGGGCCGTTCGACAACACCACCCCGTACTACGCCAACCAGAGCGCCAAGCTCACCTATGACCCGGCGCAGGCCGGCCGCCTGCTGGACGCGGCGGGATGGAAGGTCGCGCCCGGTGATCAATTCCGCTCCAAGGACGGCAAGCGGCTCACCCTGGTCCAGCCGCTGAGCGCGGCCAGCGTCGGCGCGGAGTTGCTCCAGGATCAGCTGCGCCAGTCGGGAATCGAACTCCAGCTGAAGTCCGTGACCGCCGCCGAGCGGCCCGCGGTCATCGCCAACGGCCAGTACGACCTCGTCGAGGGATACTTCACCCGGGCGGATCCCGGTGCGCTGCAGTTCATCCTCGTCGAAGCCCTGGCGAACTCCAAGGCGCTGGCGCGCAATGCCCAGAAGCCGGCCGCGGCGGCACAGATCTCGGATCTGTTCACCCGTGCGGTGCAGTCGACCGATTCGGCGGCGCGCGAGCGGATCTACCACGAACTGCAGGGCGTGTTGATCGACAACGGCATCACCTTCCCGGTGTCCGAACGCGTGCAGTACGCCGGAATTCGCAATCAGGTCAACGGTTTCCGCTTCACCGCCGAGAGCTTCATCGACCTGCACGACGTCTGGATCCAGCCGTGATCGGCTATATCGCCGGGCGGGTGGCACAGGCGGCCGGCGTGCTCTGGGCGGCGTTCACGCTCGCCTTCGCCGTGCTCTACCTGCTTCCCAGTGATCCGGTATCGATCCAGCTCAGCGCCGCCGGAATCGAAACCGATTCCCTCACACCGGCACAGCTCGCGGCCGCCAAGGCGAAGTACGGGCTGGACCGCCCGATCCTGGATCAGTACTTCTCCGCGCTGACCGGTGCGCTGCACGGCGACTTCGGCACCTCGATCGCCAAACAGGCGCCGGTGAGTGAGCTGCTGGCCGAAAGACTCGGCGGTACCCTCACACTCAGCCTGATCGCCGGTGTACTCGCGATCGTGCTGGGTGCGGGGATCGCCTACCTGGCCGCGTTCGTGCGGATCGCACCGTTGCGCGTGCTGCTGGATCGGGCCCCGGCGCTGGGTGTCGCGGTCCCGTCGTTCCTGGTGGGGCTCGGGCTCATCCAGTACTTCTCGTTCGAGCTGGGCTGGCTGCCGTCCTCGGGCTCGGGCGGCTGGAAATACCTGGTGCTTCCGGTGATCACCATGGCGCTGCCGGGCGCGTCCCAGCTCGCACAGGTGCTCGGGCGCAGCTTCGCCGACACCCTGCGCGAGCCGTACATCGTGACCGCTCGTGCCAAGGGCCTCTCGCGCGGGGCCGTGCAGTTTCGGCACGCCCTGCGCAACGCCGCCCTGCCCGCGCTCACCATCATCGGGGTCCTGGTGGGCCTCACCGTGACCAGCGCGATCGTGGTGGAAACCGTCTTCAATCGCAACGGTATCGGCCGGCTCGCCCAGGAATCGGTGCTCGCCAAGGATGTTCCGGTGGTGCAGGCGATCGTGGTGGTCGCGGCCGCCGGGTTCGTCGTGATCAACCTGATCGTCGACCTGCTCTACCCGCTGCTGGATCCGCGCATCGCCCACCCCGCGACCACCGAGGTGCGCTGACATGGTCCAGTCGCTGATCGCCCCGGAGGTCATCGCGGTCGATGACGACCGAGAACTCCCCGCGCGGACACGCGGCGGCCGTGGCCGTGCACGGCTGCTGCGCCTCGCCCGCCGGCCCGGCTTCGTGCTGGCGAGCTCGCTGGTCACGTTCGTGATCGTCGCGGCATTCGCGCCCACCCTGTTCACCGACTACGAGCCCTACGCCACCGCGCCCGCGGAGCGATTGCGCGCGCCGAGCGGCACCCACCTGTTCGGCACCGACGATGTCGGTCGCGACCTGTGGACCCGCACGCTCTACGGCGCCGACCTCACGGTCAAGGCGGCTCTCCTGGCAATCGCCATCGGGCTCGGAGCGGGACTCCTGCTGGGCGTGCTGTCCGGGTTTCTCGGTGGCGTACTCGACGCGCTGATCATGCGCGTGGTCGATGTGCAGCTCGCGATTCCGGGCCTGCTGCTGGCGCTGTCGATCGTCACCGCCCTGGGCTTCGGGACCATTCCGGTGGCCATCGCCGTCGGTGTCGGCACCATCCCCGGTTTCGCGCGAACCACCCGTGCCGAGGTGCTCCGAGTGAAGACGCTGCCCTATGTGGAAGCCGCGCGATCCGGCGGCGGATCCTGGCCGCGAGTGCTGATCCGGCACGTGCTGCCCAACTCCTGGGGGCCGGTACTGGCGTTGGCGGTGGTGGATTTCGGGGCCGCGATCATCGCGGTGGCGGCACTGAGCTTCCTCGGCTTCGGAGCGGCGCCACCGGAGGCCGAATGGGGGTCGCTCGTGGCGGCCGGACGAAACTTCCTGGTGACCGCGCCGTGGGTATCGCTGTTGCCGGGCGCGTTGGTCGCGTTGACGGTGCTGGCGCTCAATCACATCGCGCAGACCCTGCGGGAGGTGCGGCGATGACCGTGCCGGAAACCCGTACGGCGACCGTTGCGCCGATCGCCGACATCACCGGCCTCTCGGTGGGTTATCTGACCGGCGGTAGCGTGGTGCCGGCCGTGCACGATGTCTCGCTGTCGGTGCGCCCGGGCGAAATCGTGGCGCTGGTCGGCGAATCCGGTTCCGGGAAGTCCACCACCGCGCACGCGGTGATCGGCCTGCTGTCCGACAGCGCGCGAATCATGGGCGGCTCGATTCGAGTCGGGGGCGTCGAGATCGTCGGAGCGAACGAGAAGACGGTCCGGTCCCTGCGCGGAGCGACGGTCGGACTGATTCCGCAGGACCCGATGGTCGGTCTCAATCCCACCCAGCAGATCGGAACCCAGGTCGCCGAGGCGGTACGACTGCGCGGGATACGCGGTCCCGCGGTCGATGTCGAAGTACTCGGCATATTGCGTACCGCCGGACTCGACGACCCCGAGCACCATGTGCGCCGCTATCCGCACGAGCTCTCCGGCGGGCAACGCCAGCGGGTGCTGATCGCGATCGCCCTGGCCGGGCGACCGGATCTGATCATCGCCGACGAACCCACCAGCGCGCTGGATGTGACCGTCCAGGCCCGCATCCTCGACCATCTCGAATCACTGGTGCGCGAGAGCGGTATCGCCCTGCTCATCATCACGCACGATCTCGCCGTCGCGGCGGACCGCGCCGACCGGGTGATCGTGATGCGACGGGGCCGGATCGTCGAATCCGGTACGCCCGCCGAAATTCTCGTCGCGCCCGCGGACGCCTACACCCGTCGGCTGATCGCGGCCGCGCCCGGGCTGGCGAACGCGGGTGTGCCGGTGCCGCGTTTCCGGGAGACCGGGGGAGAAGACCTGCCCGCCATTCTCGAGATCGACGCTGTGACAAAGCAATTCCGGGCCACCAGGCGCGGGCGCCGGGTAGTCGCGCTGGATGCGGTGTCGCTGCGCGTGCCCGCCGGTCGCACCCACGCCGTGGTCGGCGAATCCGGTTCCGGGAAGAGCACGCTCCTGCGTCTCGCGATGGGCCTCGAGACCCCTACCTCCGGTGCGGTGCTTTTCGACGGCACCGATCTGGCAGGTCTGTCGTGGCGGCGGCAGCGCCCGCTCCGCCGGCGCTTCCAGCTGGTTCAGCAGAATCCGTACGCCGCCCTGGATCCGCGATTCACCGTGCGCGACAGCGTTATCGAGCCGCTGGTGTCGTTCCGCATCGGCACCCGCGCCGAACGCCACGCTCGCGCCGGTGAACTCCTGGACGCGGTGGCGCTGCCGCGCACCGCGCTGGACCGGTTGCCCGACGAGCTGTCCGGCGGGCAGCGCCAGCGCGTCGCCATCGCGCGCGCACTGTCCCTGCGACCGGATCTGGTGCTACTGGACGAGCCGGTCTCCGCGCTGGACGTCTCGGTGCAGGAGCAGATCCTCGACCTGCTTCTCGACCTGCAACAGCGATTCGGCCTGGCATACCTGTTCGTGTCGCACGACCTCTCGGTGATAGCCAAGATCGCGCACACGGTATCCGTGCTCGATCGCGGCAAGGTCGTCGAAGCGGGTTCGGTCACAGACGTTTTCGGCGATCCGCGCGACATTCGTACCGAACGGCTGCTCGCCGCCATCCCCGGCCGCCGGGCGCTGTCCGGCCGGGAACCATCCACTCTCGAAAGGGCCGCACAATGACCACGGCAACCGATACCTGGGTATCCGACTGGCAGCACTGGCACGCCGAGCGCGAGACACTCGCCACCGCGGCGCACGGTCTCGCCGCCGCCGTCGGAACATATTGGCTCAGCGACCTTCCGCTGCGGATCGACGGTGTTCCGGGCGAGTGGGTCGCCGCGGACGGCCGCGCCATCGGTGACGGCGGGGGTCGTCATCTCGAACTCGCACCCGGCGACCGGATGCTCAGCGGAGAGCTGTTGCTGCAGCCCCTGATTCGCGCCGGCGAGGTCGCGCTACGGGTATTCGACCCGCAGGCGCCCACCCGCGCGGGCCTGGCGGGAATCGATACCTTCGCCCCGGATCCTTCCTGGGTGTTCGACGGTGTCGCCGAGACCTCCACCGTGCCACTGCGACTCGACCACATCGATGGCTTCGTCAGCAGCAACCCCGGTGTTCGCCTGCGCATCGGTATCGACGGCCGAGAACTGGTGCTGTCGGGCGCGGCGACCCCGAGCGGCGACATCCAGCTCACCTTCGCCGACACCACCAACGGCACCGAGACCCAGCGCTTTCGATTCCTCACCGTGTCCGCGCCCGATGGCGAGGGCCGGTTCGTCGCGGACTTCAACCGCGCCTACCTGCCGCCGTGCACGTTCTCCGACCACTACCTGTGCCCGCTGCCGCCACCGGAGAACCGCCTCGATTTCCCGGTGCGCGCCGGGGAGACCTTCCTGCGCCGGGCCGGTCGATGACCCGGTACGTCATCGTCGGCGCGGGCGCGATCGGCGTCAGTCTGGCCGTGGAACTCGGCGATCGCGGACATGAGGTGCTGCTCGTCGCACGCGGTGCGACACTCGAACACCTTGTCGCACAGCCACTGTCGTACCACACCCACTCGGGGCGCCGGGAGGTTCGCCTCCGGGCCGTCGACCTGGCCGCTGACCTGGGATTGCGGATCGGCGATATCGTCGTGCTCGCGGTGAAGACCCAGGATCTGCCAACGGTCGCCTCCGCCGTGGCCTGGCGCGATGTGACCGACGAGCACAGCTGTGTCCGAGGCAACGCCGCGGAACTGATTCCGGTGGTCACCGTGCAGAACGGCCTGGACGCCGAACGCACCGCCGCCCGCTGGTTCGACACCGTGCTGGGCGCGGTCTTCCTCATCTCGGCCCAGCACGGTCGCACCGGCGAAGTCCGCGTCGGCGGGCATCCCCACCTCGGCGGTGTCATCGCCGGAATCTCGAGCACTCGCAGAACCGAATTCGCCGCACGGGCCCTGAAAACTTTCGCCACGGACATCGCCGAAGCGAACTTCCTGATCACCCCGGTCACCGACATCCGCTCCTACAAGGCATCGAAGATCGTCCACAGCGTGCGCAACGGACTCGAGGTACTCGCCGGAGACCGCCGCACGAAAGACACGGTCGGCCTGGCCCTCAGCGCCGAAGCCCGCACGGTCCTCACCGCCGCGGGCTTTACTCCCCGAGACCTCGCCGACCTCGTTCTCGACCCCGCCCAAACCCACTTCACCGAACGATCCGGGGTAACCCCCGGCCACCAATCCACCTGGCAGAGCTTCGCCCGAGCCACCCCCACCAACGAAGTCGACTACCTCAACGGCGAAATAGCCCTCCTGTCCCGCCTCCACGCCACCCCCGCCCCGCTCAACACCCGCCTGCAACAACTGCTCTCGCACGCCACCCACACCGGCGGCGGCCTCGACCTGCCGGGCCTGGACACCCTCACCGAACTCCTCGCACAGCACGCCCGGTCGACCGTGACCCGTGGATAGGTTGATCTGCTACGCCGCCATCGACGGGCGAGCCGGTACCATCTTGCTGGGCCGGCAGACCGACGAGGACTTCCGTGGCTACTGGCCACAGCACTCCGACGAGCCGGCGGGCGCCTACCTCGACGAAGTCCGGCTGGTGACCGGCTACAGCTACGACCAGCCACGGGCAACAGGAACAGTCGAGGATGCCGATCGGTCTCGAGCCGAGCGATCGGAGCGAGCCGCGCTGTACCGGCGCTGGCTGAACGAGAACGAGAACGAACTATCGGAAGACGACGCCACGTATTCCGAACTGTGCGAGCTGGAAAGACCCGTCGCAATGTGGCACAGACCGCGCAATCAGGTCCGACCTGTCGACCAGTAGACTCACCGAGATCGTGCCAGGAGCGAAAAGAATAGAGAGCAAGTGGATCTCCCCGCCTTCTACTTTCATCGGGACCGAACCTTGTGGCTCGAGGAGGCGGCGGACGGGAGCACTGGAGGTTTCGTATTAGACCGCGGGACGGGTGAATTCGTTGCGGCTTCGCGGATGATGGTGCAGGAGGTTCATGGCCGGCCGGCATCGTCCGAGAGTTTCCCACTCGACTTCGAGAACTTCGTTCTGGGTACAGAACGCCTTCGTGAGGAGGGACCCGTCGAGGACGGCACGATCGCTGCCCTCTATCAGGTCACCAGCGGCATCCGCGTATCTGCACGCGACGACGGTCGACAGATCAACGACGAAGAAGCAGCCCTGATCGTCGGAATCCATCACCGCACCTTCATGCGCTGGGAAGAGCTCCAAAGCAAACGTCCGAAGGCCGTCTGGTACCAGTCACCCGTGGGATCGCGTGCGGGCCGCCGACGCTGGTTCCGGTGGCGCTGAACGAACCACGTGTGGACAGGTCAGCCGAAGGCACTCATTTGCCCGCGACGCGAGCCCGTCAGGTGAGATACACGGCCGTACCGGCCGTTGCGAGGCACGCCGCGGCCAGTAGTCGGAGCGTGCGGTCGCCCAGCACGGTCTTTTCGGGCTCGCAGGCCCTGTCTGGTTCGGCGGGGCCGCAGTGCTGTGTCGCGGGGCTCGTGCCGACTCGATCGACGTCGGCGCGTGGTGCTCGAACGCTTGTGGCCCGGTCCGGTGCCGGCCGAACGGTTATCGCACGCCAACCCGCAACGCGGCGGAGCAGCGCACATCCGTTGCCGCCGGGGGCGCCCAGGCGGACCGAGACGATCGCGCGCTCTTTCGCCGTTACGGCAGGATCGAATCGACGTAACCACCGTCGACGCGCAGGGCGCCTCCGGTGGTCGCCGAGGCGAACGGTGAACTGAGATAGACCACCATGTTGGCGATCTCGTCGGGCTCGATCAGCCGCTGGATCAGCGACTGGGGGCGGTGCGCGCGCATGAACTCGCGCTGCGCCCGGTCCCAGGGCAGCGCACGGTCCACCAGCTGGTAGACGAAATCCTCCACCCCTGCGGTGTGGGTCGGCCCAGCGATCACGGAGTTGACCGTGACGCCCGTTCCGGCAACGTCTTTGGCGAAACCGCGCGAGAGTGCCAGCAGCGCGGTCTTGGACACCCCGTAGTGGATCATCTCCTCGGGGATAACGATGGCCGAGTCGCTAGCGATCTGGAGAGCGCGACCCCAGCCCCTGTCGACCATGCCCGGCAGGTAGGCGCGAAGAAGGCGGGCCGCGGCCAGGACGTTCACGTCGAAATAGGTTCGCCACTGCGCGTCGGTGATCTCCCGCGCCGGGACCGCTTCGAATATGCCGAGGTTGTTGACCAGGATGTCGACGGCAGGCAGTGCGGCGAGCAGCTGATCGGCCCCCGCGTCGGTCGTGACGTCGGCGCTCACCCCGAGGATGTCCCCACCCGCCGTACGCAATTCGGCGACCGTCGCGTCGACGCGGCCGGGTGTGCGTCCGTTGATGGCGACCCGGGCCCCGGCACGGGCCAGCCCGGCGGCGATGGCCAGCCCGATGCCCTGCGTCGACCCGGTTACCAGCGCGGTCCTGCCCTCGAGATCGATGTGCACGAGTGACGCTCCTTCGCCGGAATGATCGTGTGGCGCGCGATGATCGCCGAGTCTAGGGAGTCGGCGGTAGTCGGCCGCACAACGCGACGTTCTTCGGCGAGGCGGGGCGGGTAGAGGATCCTCTTCGCGGCGTGCTCTGCCCGGCGCGTTGAGGGTGGCTGCGATCGGTGCTAGAACGGTGCGATGCGCCGGTTGCTGCTCACCGAGAACATCACCGCCGACGGGCGGATCGAGATCATTGACGAGTGGTTCGCCCCGACTCCCGAGGGTGGCATCGACGACTGGCTGTTCGCGACGGAGCGGACGGGCGCGGCCTCCGACACAATCTTGCTGGGCCGGCAGACCTACGAGGACTTCCGTGGCTACTGGCCTCAGCACACCGACGAGCCGGCGGGCGCCTACCTCGACGAAGTCCGGAAGTACGTCGTCTCGTCGACGCTGACCGACCCGCAGTGGCGCAACGCGACGATCCTGCCCGGTGACCCGGTCGAGGAGGTGCGCCGGCTCAAAGAGTCCGACGGGGGCGACATCACCCTGTGCGGCAGCCTGACTCTGGCGCACGCGGTGCTGGCGGCCGGGCTCGTCGACGAGATCCGGCTGCTCGTCTTCCCCGCCGTTCAGGGGCGTGGGAAGGGGCTGGTCGCCGAGGGCACCTCGTTCGACCGGCTCGAGGTGCTCGAGTCGCGGGCGCTGCCGTCCGGCGTGACGCTGCTCCGATACGCCGTGCACAACGGGTAGCCAGCGACCTGACCGGCCGGCTCGCAGGGCATGTCGCCGGATCGGTCCCGCGTCGGCCGAACGCATAGGCGGGCCCGGGCTGTTATCGCGAACTGCGCACCACGAGCGCGTAGTTTCATCGGCATGCGCACGTTCGTATGGCAGGGAACCGACGAGCCGCGGATGGAAATCGTCCGAATGGAAAGCCTGGATCGAGCACACGGCACCATGGTCGGGCTGGTGTACGAATTGCGTTGGGAGCTCGACGGTTCGGAGCTGATCGTCGATACCGGCGCAGGCCCGGTCCGGCACGCCCTCGACGGCGCGGACTTCTTCGATCTGCAGCATTCGGCGTACTTCAACTCGCTCCCGGTGCTGCGCGACGGCCTCCTGTCGAATGCCGCCACCGCACGGGACTACACGATGCGTTTCGTCACCGTCCCTCAATTGGGTTCCGAACTCACCGCACAACGCTACGAGCCGCGCGGAAAAAGCGTGGTCGCCTTCAGCTCCGGCGAGTACCACGCCGATATCGAGTTCGACCCGGACGGCTTCGTCGTGGACTACCGGGACTACATTCGGCGACTACATCCGTGAACGTCCCGATAGCGCAGCAGCTTCCGACGCTCGACCACCGGAGAGGACCGGCACCATGGCTGACATGGTCACGAGCATCGTGCTCGACCGGCTCGAGCCGTCGCTCGGCGGCCCGCCGGGACAGCCCCGAGACATCCCGGTGCACTTCGGACGAAACGGGCGGTCGTGATCGAACACCCCGAGCGAGCCCGTCCGGTGTGGTGAACTGGCCCGATGACCGTGCCATACACGCTGGTGATGGACCTGGTGGGCGCCTACGCCGAAAGTGACCGTGCCCGTGTCGAACGAACCGGTTCGGCGATAAGCGCCAGCGGCCACATCGAGGCCCTGCACGAGATAATCAACGCGTTCGCCACCACGCTCCTGACCGAGAACGCCGACCTCATCGCCGCGCTACCACCCGATCGCCTCCAGACCGTGATCCTCGACCGCCTGGCGGTGCTGCCGCGCGACGAACTGTACGCCGAGGCGGTCGTCGACCACGTTCGCGCGAACCGCATAGACGAGGCTTTCACCCGGGCCCTGGCCATAGGCGACGGCGTCGCCGCCATCCACCTCACGGCCGCCTGGATCGCCGCCGTCGGCGCCCTGTCGATCACCCACGGTGATTTGACCGGAAGGACAACCGGCCCTGCCGATCCGGTGGACTGAACGTCGAATCCGCACCGAATAAACGTGCACAATCGTCCTTCTCGTGGCGGTTTCCGCCAAATCCAGTGCGATAGTGCACGTTTATCAGGCCACGAACTGCAAGCGGCCCACTGCTGTACTGAGACTTCGCCCCGGACCCGCGAATCGATGACCTTCCACGGAAATTCCAGTCCGGACGACGCACTGCCCGGGGCGGGCTGATCCCTAACGCGCGTACACGCTCACGATCGAGCCGTCGAGGTTGGCCGCTATGTACCCGCCGCCGTCGTACTCGTCGCTGAGGTACACCATCAGCGTCGGCTTGTCGTCGTTGAAGGTCCAGGACGGGTTGACGATCAGGTAGCGGCTGGTCGGGTTCGGCAGGCCGAGTTTCTCGTGGGCGGTCGCCAACAGGGCGGGCAGGATGTCCCAGTCGATCGTGTTCAGGGTGATGGTCGGCTCGTCGGAGAGCTGGCCGCCCGCGCCCTGGCGGCTGACGGCGCCGTTCCGATAGGAGTACTCGTCGTAGACGGTCGGGCGGTCCTTCACCGGCGCACCGAAGTTCGCGTACTCGGGATAGAACACCGTCTCGGTGAAAACCGTTCCGCCGGTGGTCTTCTCGAAGTTCTCGATCGCCTGCCGGATGCCGGCGGGGGTGAGCAGGTCGGTCTTCGCGGCGGCCGCCGTCGTGGTCCGGGCCGCGCCGCCGGTGGGGGGAACGACCGGAATCGACACCGTGCTGCGCACGTCGGTGGTCCCGGGTAACTGGCTGGGTAGGGTCTGGTTGTCCGAATCATCGGGCAGCAGGGTCACCGCGCCGACGATGCCCAGCGCCAGTACCGCCGCGACAGCGCCACCCACCAGGATCCAGCGCCGCTGCCCGCCCGGGGCGGGTGCGTGCTGCACCGGCAGCTGCGGCGAGGTCGCGGTCATGGTCGGCGCGTACGGCAGCGACTGGTGCGGCGACGAATGATATTGCGGTCGTGCGTATCCCGCGGGCGGCGTCTGCACCAGCGGCTGGGAGGGCGAGGACTGCGGCCCCTGATATACGGGCTGGGAGCCGGGAAACGTCGTCGGGAACGCCGGGCTCGAGCCCGTGACCGCCTGGGAGAGCAGCCAATCCAGCTGATCGGCCGACGGCCGCTGATCGGGATCCGGCACCAGCAGCGCCTGCAGCGCCGTGGTGAGCGCGCCCGCCTGCCGCGGCGGGGGCACCTCGCCGCGCAGCACCGCGGCCAGCGTCGCCACCGAGGTGTCGCGGCGCATCGGGTGGTAGCCCTCGACCGCCACGTACAGCACCAGCCCCAGCGACCACAGGTCCGAGGCCGGATGCCCCTCCTGCCCGCCGAGTCGCTCGGGCGCGACGTAGTCGAGCGATCCCACCACGCTGCCGGTGGAGGTGAGCCCCTCCATGTCGTTGATGGCCGCGATGCCGAAATCGGTGAGTACCGGCGAACCGTCCTCGCGCAGAATCACATTGGCGGGTTTGATGTCGCGATGCAGGATGCCAACCGCGTGCGCGGCCTTGAGCGCGGCCAGGATCCCGCGCCCGATCTGCGCCGCCTGGTCCGGGCTCATGCGCCCGCCGTCCAGCAGCGGCCCCGGATCCAGGTGTTCGGCCAGCGTCCGGCCGCGCACCAGTTCCATGACTATCCAGGGATGCGCGACGGTGGGGGAGTCCACGATGTGGTGGATCGCGACGACGTTGGGATGCCCGATCCGGGCCAGCGCCCGCGCCTCGCGCAGCACGCGTTCGCGCTGGACCCCCGGCGTGCTCTCGCGATCGGGCTCGGCCGGGCGGACCTCCTTGAGCGCCACCTCCCGATGCAGCGCCAGATCGTAGGCGCGCCACACCGTGCCCATGCCGCCGCTACCGAGCGGTTCGAGCAATTCGAAACGCCCGTCGATCACTGTCCGCTCGGAAATCACGGCGTCAGCCTAGGGGCAGCGCTCGTTCGGCGCTAATCCTTCGTCACGGCGGGCGGTGCCGATTGCGTCACTGTCCGCACCGCGCCGGAATCAACGCGCGCCGGCCGCTCGCTCACGCTGTCCGGCGCAGTTGCGCCACGGCGCGAGTTTCCCGGTCGACGGTGAACCAGAGGGTGAGCGCGTCCGATTCACGCCGGGTATGAATGTCGACCTCTTCGCCGAATCGGATCGGCCGGTTGTATTCGAGCACGAACCGGTGCGGTCCCTCGGTGAGATCGGGGGCGGCCCCGGTGAATTCGTGCACCCCGTGCCAGTACGCGGTGTTGGTGACGTGCTCGAAGTGATCGATATCGGTGCGCCGCAGCGGGAATCGGGCGCCGTCCGCGGCCGGCGCCGGCTCGGTCAGCCACTGCTGCCAGCGCAGGCGCTGTTCGTCGGTGGTCGTGCACATGAGCTCGAAGAATTGGTCGTCCACCCGCGAGGGGCTCATCGTCTCCTTGTTCATGTGGATCCAGAAGCCCTCGGTTTCGATGAGCCCGCCGTTGTCGGCGTCGATGCGCACGCGCATGGTGCACCAGCGCGGTGAGATGCCCGAGCACCAGCGCCGGGTGCGCAGCTGCGCGGGCCAGGTGACGGGTCGCACCACGTCGATGACCGTGCGGCGCACGATCCAGTGCGGATGCGATTCCAGCGCGCCGCAGTGCACCAGGTGATCGACCCCGGCCTCCTGGATGTGGCGGGCGATGCCGTCGATGCGCAGGCCCTGGTTCTCGTCCATGTCGCAGGTGCCCAGGCGACCGGGGAAGTCGAAGATGTGACCGGTGGACGGGACGGGCGCGAGCGGGCGCAGCAGGGGATGGTCGGCGGCCACCGGTGTCAGTGGCGGCGCGGTCACGGGTCGGGCGGCGAGCTGGGTCATCGGCAAACCTCCGGGGCGTCCAGACGGGCGGAGAGCGGGGAGTGCACTGAAGTACTACGGCGGCCTTCATCAAGGGGGCGCAGGCAATGCCTCGCCGAGTGATACGCAGCGTAGTGCAGCCTCGGTTCGAGGCTCGGAGCGACGCTTCCCATTCGTCCAAGGCGCGACCCGCCCGCGGTGACTAGCCTTCGATCATGGGCGATCAACTGGACCGGCTACGCGCACTGTGCACCGCGCTCCCGGAGACGAGTGAACGGCTCAGCCACGGCGAGCCGACCTGGTTCGTGCGCAAGAAGGTGTTCGTGATGTTCGCCGATCACCATCACGACGATCGCCTCGCGTTCTGGTGTCCCGCGCCGCCCGGCGCCCAGCAGGAGTTGATCGCCGCCGAGCCCGACCGCTTCTTCCGGCCGCCGTACGTCGGGCATCGCGGCTGGCTCGGCGTGTACCTGGATGTGCTCGTCGACTGGACCGAGATCACCGAGGTGGTGCACGACGCGTACCGGATGGTGGCGCCGAAAACCGTACTGGCGCACTGGGATGGATGATTCCGCACCCGGTGCCGCCGCGCGGGGAGCCGATACCGGCCGGCGGGTGATCGCCGAATTCGGCCGCGCTCACATCGCGCGATAGTAATCGTCCAGCACCGGCACCGGCTCCAGATCCGGGATGTGGTGACCGGCGTTGCAGTGGTCGGTCAGATCCTTGCCGTCACGGGCCTGCACCACGCGGATCCGGCCGACGCTCCCCGCGATCGACCGCGCCACCCGGTCGGCGTGGCGATACCCGGGCGCGTCCCGGTCCGCGATGATCCAGACCCGCCGCGCCCCCGCGAGCCAGCGGCCGTGTTCGCGCCGCCACCCCTGCGCGCCACCGGCGTTGCAGGTGGCGGCCAGCCCGGCGTGCACGGCGGTCAGGGTGTCGGCCTCGCCCTCGCACACGACGATGTCGCGCCCGGCCCGCACGGCCGCGAGCACCTCGGGCAGCCGGTACGGCAGCGGGTCGAATCCGCCCGGCTCCCAACCGTGTTCGCCGAAACGCTCCTGCCAGAAGGTCTTCGCGCGACCGTGCCGATGCGGAATGTGCGCGCGAATGACCCGGCCCGCCGGGGTGCGGTCCGCCCGGCGGTAGAGATAGGTCGCGACCCGGTGCGGCCGCCCGACCCGGGGCCCGAGATCGCGCCGGTGCGCCTCGAGCGACAGCCCGCCCGCCAGCACAGCGCGATCGGCGAGCGACACCGCCGCGGTCCGGTCCGGGCGGCGGGGGAGCACCCCGGCGCCGGGCCGGTCGAACAGATCCCGCACGCCCAGACCGAGCCGGTCCAGCACCTCCTCGTCGGAGCAGCCGGCGAAGCAGCGGACCACGGTGCGCCCGCGCCGCCGGTTGTACACCACCCCGAGCGAGGGGTGATGGCGCCGCCCGTCGGCCTCGTGCACCGGGCACAGGTAGGTGAACCACTCCCCGCCGCGCCTGCCCGGGCCGGAAACCCGGTGCAGGGCAGCGGTAATGGTGTCCCAGGAGTGATTGACGCTCATGACGCTGTCCTCTCTCCTCCGGAGTACCCGAATTCGAGAGTCCTTGAACCACAAGCGTGCCCGGCTTCCGGAGGTGTCGGTGAACCCCGGCGGCGACCCGCTCGCTACCCCTTCGGCAGGTCGAACCCGTCGAGCTTCTTCGCCAGCCGATCGAGGTAGGTGTACGCGATGTCGTCCGAGGCGTCGGGCACCCCGTAGAGCACGTCGGTCACGCCCGCGTCGGCCCAGCGTGCGAGGCGTTCGGCGTCGGGTTTGAAGTCCAGGGCGACCACGCGCGGCGCGCCCTCTCGGCCCGCCTCCTGCCACGCCCGCAGCAGCCTGCCGGTGGAGGCGTGCACGTCGGTCTCGGTGGGGGTGGTGATCCATCCGTCGGCCGAGCGGGCGATCCACTTGAACGTGGTGTCGGTGCTGCCCGCGCCGATCAGCAGCGGCACGTGCGGCTGCACCGGTTTGGGCCAGGACCAGCTGGGCCCGAAGGACACGAAATCGCCCGCGTACGCGGCCTCCTCCTGCGTCCACAGCGCCCGCATCGCCTCGACGTACTCGCGCAGCACCGTGCGCCGCTTGTTCGCGGGCACGCCGTGATCGGCGAGTTCGTCGGTGTTCCAGCCGAATCCGGCGCCGAGGGTGACCCGTCCGCCCGAGAGATGGTCCAGGGTGGCGATCGTCTTGGCCAGGGTGATCGGATCGCTCTCGGTGGGCAGCGCCACGGCGGTGGACAGCTCGATGCGCGAGGTCACCGCGGCGGCCGTGGCCAGGGCCACCCACGGGTCCAGGGTGCGCGTGTAGCGCTCGTCGGGCAGTTCGGCGGTTCCGGTGCCGGGATGGGCGGCTTCGCGCTTGACCGGGATATGGGTGTGCTCGGGGACGAAGAACGAGGAGAAACCGCGTTCCTCCGCGGCGAGCGCCGCCGTCGCGGGGGTGATGCCGCGGTCGCTGGTGAACAGGACGATGCCGAAACGCATTATGCGCCAGCCTTTCTCACGATGTCGCGGGCGGTCTGAACCGACGGGCCCGCCAGCACGCTTGCGAATATTCGCAAGCTGATTTACGAATATCTGATTCGGTCGTACGCTAGCGAGAATTCAGCGACTCGACAAGAGGAGTGCAGGTGCCCGGATCACCGCCCACGCAGCGCGTTCTCGACGTCCTCGAGCTGCTCGCGGGCTCCTCGGCGGCGCGCACCGCCTCCGATATCTCGCACGAACTCGGTCTGAGCCGCTCGACCGCGGGCGCGGTGCTCGGCGTGCTCGAGGAACGCGATTGGGTGCGGCGCTCCCCGGAGCTGACCTACCAGCTCGGAGCGGGGGCGATGGCGTTCGCCGCCAGCGCACAGGCCCGCGGCGATCTGCCGGGTCCCGGCACGCTGGCCGCCATCGAGGCGCTCGCCGCCGAACTGGATTGCGGTGCGGCCCTGGCCATCGTCGTGCGCTCGCACATGGTGTTCGTCGCGGTGTCCACCGGCCGTGGCCGCATTCCCGCCGTGATCACCCCCGGCGCCCGCCTGCCCTACCGCGCACCGGTGGGCGCCACCATCGCCGCGTTCAACGACGAACAGAGCCAGCAGCAGTGGCTGCGCCAGGCCGCGACCCGCGCGCGCATGAACGAGTACCGCGACGTCCTCGAACAGATCCGCACGCGGGGAGTGGCGGTCTGGGGCGTGGCCGCGGAGAACGCCGGGTTCCTCGACGTCCTGGCCGAGGTCGCGGGTCATCTCGACGACCACCCCGCCACCGGCGCGCTGCGCGACCGGGTGCTGACGATGCTCAGCGATCTGGGCGGGCGGCCGTACTCGGCCGCCACCGTCGACTCCGATTTCGACCTGCCGATCAGCTATCTGACCGCCCCGGTTCTCAAGGCCGACGGCCGCGCGGGCTGGGAACTGCAGATCGGCCCGCTGCGCCCGGCGGTCTCGCGCGCCGAGCGCGAGCACTACAGCGCCAGGCTGGTCGCCACGGCCCGGCAGCTCAGTCACGGCGGCCGAACCTGAATCCGGTGGCGGGCACGTGAATTCGATCCCGTCACCAGCCACACGTACCGGGCGACGCCACAGCGGGCGCCGCCGATCTCGCGCACCCCGAAAGGACCTGCCATGCGCTACACCTACGCCGAGGCGATGACCAACCCGGACTACTACGTCCCGCTCGCGCAGGCGGCCGAAGCCGCCGGATTCCACAGCATCACCATCGCCGACAGCGTCGCCTACCCCGCGGAATCGGATTCGAAGTATCCGTACAACGAGGACGGCAACCGCGAGTTCCTCGAGGACAAGCCGTTCATCGAAGCCTTCGTGCTCTCGGCGGCCATCGCCGCGGCCACCACGACGCTGCGCCTGACCCCGTTCGTGATCAAGCTGCCGATCCGCCCGCCGGTGCTGGTGGCCAAGCAGGCGAGTTCGCTCGCGCGCCTGAGCAACAACCGCTTCGCCCTGGGCGTTGGCATCAGCCCGTGGCCGGAGGACTTCGACATCATGGGCGTCGATTTCGCGCGCCGCGGCAAGCGCATGGACGAGTGCATCGAGATCGTGCGCGGTCTGTCCACCGGTGAGTTCTTCGAGTACCACGGCGAGTTCTACGACATCCAGAAGATCAAGATGACCCCCGCGCCGACCGAACCGCTGCCCATCCTGCTGGGCGGGCACAGCGATCCGGCCCTGCGCCGCGCGGTCCGGCTCTGCGACGGCTGGATGCACGCCGGCGGCGACGCCGAGACCCTGGACAAGTACCTGGCGCGCATCAACGAATTGCGCAGCGAGCGCGACAATCCCGGCGAGTTCGAGATCCACGCGGTCTCGCTCGACGCCTACACCCCCGACGGGGTCAAGCGCCTCGAGGACAAGGGCATCACCGACGCGTTGGTCGGCTTCCGCAATCCCTACGTCGCCGAGCACGACACCGAAACCCTCGAGCACAAGATCAACATGATCAACTGGTACGGCGAGAACGTCATCGCCAAAGTCAAGTGAGCTCGGTGATGAGTGAAACCCGCACGCCCTGGGCGGAATTGGGCGATCGGCAGCGCGAGCTGGCCGGGGCGAGCCTGCGCGAGCTGTTCGCGCGCGACCCCCGGCGCGGCCCGGCCATGACCGCCGAACACGACGGCGTGGTGCTGGACTACTCGAAGAACCTCGTCGACGCCCGCACCCTGGAGTTGCTCGTCGCGCTCGCCGACGAGCGCGGACTGCGGGCCGGCATCGAGGCCGTGTGCTCCGGCGCCCGCGTCAACACCACCGAGGACCGGGCGGTGCTGCACACCGCCCTGCGCGCCCGGCCCGGCGAGTCGATCACCGTGGACGGCCGCGACGTGGTGCCGGATGTCCACGCGGTGCTGGACAGGATGAGCGCGTTCGCCGATCGGGTGCGCACCGGGCAGTGGCGGGGCGCGACGGGCGCGCCCATCCGCACGGTCGTGAACATCGGCATCGGCGGCTCGGATCTCGGTCCCGCCATGGCGTACCCGGCCCTGCGGGAATTCGGCCTCGACACCCTCGCGGTCCGGTTCGTCTCGAACATCGACGGCCACGACCTGGCCCGCACACTGCGCGAGCTCGAGCCCGAGAGCACCCTGTTCATCGTCTCGTCGAAGACCTTCACCACCGTCGAGACCCTCACCAACGCGCACACCGCCCGCGCGTGGCTGCTGGCGGCGATCGACGATCCCGGTGCGGTCGCCAAGCATTTCGTGGCCGTCTCCACCGCCGCGGGCGAGGTCGCGAAGTTCGGCATCGACCCGGAGAACATGTTCGAGTTCTGGGACTGGGTCGGCGGCCGGTACTCCCTGCCCTCGGCCATCGGCCTGTCGCTCATGGTGGCGATCGGCCCCGCGCACTTCCGCGAACTGCTCGCCGGGGCGCGGTCGATGGACGAGCACTTCCGGACCGCGCCGTTCGAGGCGAACCTGCCGGTGCTGCTCGGGTTGCTCGGGGTGTGGTACCGAAACTTCTGGCGGGCACAGACTTACGCGGTACTGCCCTACGATCAGCGGCTCGCGCGACTGCCCGCGTACCTGCAACAGCTCGACATGGAGAGCAACGGAAAGTCCACCGGCCGTGACGGTTCCCCGATCGAGGTGGACACCGCACCGGTCATCTGGGGTGAGCCCGGAACCAACGGGCAGCACGCGTTCTTCCAACTGCTGCACCAGGGAACGGTTTTCGTGCCCTGCGACTTCATCGGGGTACTCGAGCCCGCGCACGAGCTGGCCGGTCACCACGACCTGCTGATGGCCAACCTGTTCGCCCAGACCGAGGCGCTGGCCTTCGGACAGCCCGCGCCGCAGCACGATTCGGGGTCGCACCGCGAATTCCCGGGCAACCGGCCCAGCAACACCCTGCTGATACCGCGGCTCACCCCGTACACCCTGGGGCAGCTCATCGCGCTCTACGAGCACAAGGTCTTCACCCAGGGCTGGATCTGGGGCATCAACTCCTTCGATCAGTGGGGCGTGGAACTGGGAAAGACGCTGGCCGGGCGCATTCACGACGAACTGCGCTCGGAATCGGCCGGTACGCACGACAGCTCGACCGCCGCGCTGATCGAGCGCTACCGCGCGGCGCGCCGGGGATGACTCACCCGGCGCGCCGAGCGCTTATACCGCAAATCTGACGCATGAAAACTGTTGGCACACAGGAAATGTGATTATCCACAATTGAGCCGCATCTCGGGCGTGTCGGCGAATTCTGAGGCAAGAATGATCACATGGCTGCGACCGGGGGTTGGACAGACGCGTGTGATCGGCCGGACGCCGACGGGATCGGCACACCCGTTCCGGGAGTGGACAATCAGCGCTACCCGCTCGGGGAACCGGGCAGCGAACGCTGGCGCGCGGCCGTGGGGGGCGCGCGCGCCCGTCTCGCGGGCGGCGGCGGTTACGTGGGGGGCGGGGTGATACGGCCCAGATCGGAAGAGCGTCGGGGAGGGAAAGAGTGTCCAAAAGATAGTGTAGATATAGGTGGTGGGCGGATGATGGAAGAGGG